>NZ_JTLA01000099.1:0-29255 GCF_000799055.1 Ensifer sp. ZNC0028 | reverse complement strand
CCCCAGCCTATGGCGGATAATCTCGGCGTGATAACGTGCGCCGAAGATCAGGGCGTCGTCATTGAAGTCGTAACGCGGATTGTGCAGCGGCGCCGATGCCTCGCCGTTGCCGATGAAGACGAAACAACCCGGCACGTGTTCAAGGAAGCGGGCGAAATCCTCGGAGCCGGTCATCGGCTCGGCGGCCGTCGCGACATTGGCAGTACCGAACACCCTTTCCGCCGCAGCAAAGGCGTGGCCGGTCAGGGCCGCATCGTTGATCAACGGAACGAACTCGCGGGTGTAGTTGACCTCAACCGTGCAGCCATAGGCATCCGCCGTTCCCTTGGCGATCACCCGCATCTCCGTCTCGATCTTGGCGCTGACCTCCGGCCGGAAGCTGCGGGCATCGCCGAGGATGCGGGCGAGACCGGGTAGCGCGTTGCGCGTGCCATCGGTCAAAAGCTCGGTGACAGAGACAACGCCGATATCCGTCGGCGACAGGCGGCGCGAGACGATCGTCTGCAGATTGACGACGGTGGCGCAGGCGGCAACCAACGTTTCATTGCCCCAGTGCGGCCGCGCCGCGTGCCCGCCGACGCCCTTCAGCACAATCTCGAAATTGTCCTCCGCCGACATGATCGCGCCGACCCGGGTCTCGAAACGGCCGACCGGCAACCCGGGCATATTGTGCAGGCCGTAGATTTCGTCGAAGGGAAAGCGCTCCATCAGCCCGTCGTCGAGCATCGCGAGCGCGCCCTTGCCCCACTCCTCGGCAGGCTGGAAAATGAAACAGGCAGTGCCGTCGAAGCCGCCATCTTCGGCGAGCATCTTGGCGGCGCCGAGCAGCATGGCCGTGTGACCGTCATGGCCGCAGGCATGCATGGTGCCCGGCTTCGTCGAGCGATAGGGAAGTTCTCCCTGCTCCGGTATCCTGAGCGCATCCATGTCGGCCCGTAGCGCGATCGCGCGGTTGCCGCTGCCGCGTTTCAGCCGACCGACGACACCGGTACCTCCGACCCCCTCCACCACCTCGTCGAGCCCGAATTCCCTGAGCTTTGCCGCAACGAAGGATGAGGTGCGCTGTTCCTCGAAGCCGAATTCCGGGCGCGCGTGCAGGTCGCGGCGCCAGGCGGTCATGTCCTTCACAAGCCGGTCGAAATCCATTCCCGCCATGGCTCAGTTCCTCTCGTTCGATGTGTTTGCGACGGCCTCGGGCGACAAGCCGACGAGGGCGGCATAACGCTCGGGGTCGGTCGCGCCCTCGGTATTGATGACGAAGACGCGCGATTGGGCCGTCAATCCGAGCGCGTCGCGCAGCGCCGGATCACGGGCAACCGACAGCAATCCGGCCAGGCCGACGCCGCCGCTTTCGCCGGACACGATCGCTGGATCAGAGCCTGCGGGCCGCGCCAGCCGGTTCATCACCGAAACGGCATCCTCCTCGTCGACGGTCATGAACGCATCGGCGACACGTGACAGGATACGCCAGGCGACGAGCGACGGCTCGTAGCATTCGAGCATGGCCATGATCGTCGCCTCGCCATGCGCCACCTTGACCGGATGGCCGGCCCTGACGCTTTCGTAGAGGCAGGCGGCGCGCGCCGGATCGACGACGACGAAACGGGGACGCTGCGCGCCATAGCGCAGCGCCAGATGCCCAGCCGTGGCAGCGGCAATGCCGCCGACGCCCGCCTGCACGAACACATGGGTCGGCGGCTCTTCCATCTGCCGCAGCGCCTCGTTCAGCAGCGCCGTATAGCCCTGCATCACCAGGCCGGGAATGTACTCGTAGCCGGGCCAGGTGGTGTCCGAGACGACCGTCCAGCCATTTTCGTCACAGACGCGTGCGGCCTCGCGGACCGAATCGTCATAGGTCCCGGCAACGCGGACGATCTCCGCACCATAGGCCGCGATCGCCTCGATGCGCTTCTCACTGACGCCTCCGTGCACGAAGATCACCGATTTCGCGCCGACCAGCCGAGCGCCCATGGCGACCGAGCGGCCGTGATTGCCATCGGTGGCGCAGCCGAAGGTCAAGGCGGTGGCGATCGCCCGAACCTCGGGCTTTTCCAGGTCGTCGAGATCGACGCTGCGCCCGAGGCGACGTTCCGCCTCTTCGAGCACCAGCCGGATCACCGCATAGGAGCCACCAAGCGCCTTGAAACTGCCGAGACCCAGGCGATGGCCTTCGTCCTTGATGAAGACGCCGGCGATACCGAGTTCGTCCGCCAAAGCGGGCAGGGCTTGAAGCGGCGTCGGCCGATGGTCGGGGCGCCGCGCAAGCTGCTGTTCGACACGGGCGGCGGCGGCAAGCGACAACATGTCGGCATCCGCGGGCAGTAGCGGGTGGCCGAAATCGGCATGGGTGTTGGCAAGAAACATGGTGCAATCTCCGTAGACGGCGAAAATCTATTTCATCGCTGCCGAGAAATGCGCTCTAAATAGCCGGCGCGGATGCAAGTTTGTAAAGCGAATGGGGTGCCGTGACGTGGGGTTCCACCTTCGGCGCCCGGAGAGCAGGAACCGAAAGGCACTATGGCCCCGTCGAAAAAGCCACAGGTCGAACTGGATCGCTTCGATCTTGCGATTCTCGCCATCCTGCAGAAGGACAACACGACGCCGCAACGCCAGATCGGCGAGGCGGTCAATCTGTCGGCGCCCGCCGTGCAGCGACGGATCAAGCGCATGGAGGAAACCGGCGTCATCCGCGCCAATGTCGCCCTGGTCGATCCGGTCAGCGTCAATCAGGCGCTGACGATCCTCGTCGAAGTGGAGGTCGAGAGCGAGCAGATCGCGCTGCTTGATGCGGCGAAAGTGGCGTTTACCGCAGCACCCGAGGTGCAGCAGTGCTACTACGTCACCGGCGACGTCGATTTCATGCTCGTCGTCATTGTGCCGACGATGGCCGATTACGAGGCCTTCACCCGTCGCATGTTCTTCGGCAACGCGAACATCAAGCGCTTCCGCACCTTCGTGACGATGGATCCGGTGAAGGTCGGGCTTTCGGTGCCGCTCTAGGACGAGTCCGGAAGCGGCGCAGCGATTGCCCGACGTTGGAATTCTCCGTTTACTTCGTGCCGGCGAGCGCCTTCTTCTCGGCGTCCGCATCGAGCGGCTGCCCGGCGCCGATCGACGTCAGGAAGGCATCGACGGTCTCAAGCGAGGAGGCCGGTGCATAGCCGTCTCCGCCTTCCGGTCTGGCGACGGCCAGCCGCGTCTCCCAGGTTGATGCCTTGCGGCAAGCGACCGAAACGAGGCCGGGCGCACCGGGCCGGGCGAGTTCGTATTCGCGGCAGAGCTGCCCCGAGCCGAGTTCGAATGCCGATACCAGACGGACCGTCCCCTGGCCTTCACCAACGGCGACTTCGTCCCCCGAAGCCGCCTTGTCGAGGATGGCGGCGAGCGCGGGGCCGACAGTACCGGCCACCTGCAGGGCGCCGGTCTCCGCCAACCCGCCACCACGAAGCAGGTAGCCGCCGGCGCCGCCGACGATCACCAGCAGCGACGCTGCCATCGCCATCAGAAATCGCGACGGACCAGCGTGCGGCAACGCCGCCTGATCCGCAGGGCGCCGGAAGGCCACGACGTTATCGCCGCCTGTAGCAGGGGCATCCGCGGCGCGTTGCGCGTCGCTCTGCGCGGCCGCCATGGCTCGCACCTTGGCAACCAGTTCGTCCGGAACCGGCTCGTCGAGCACCGGCTTCAGGGCCTCGCTTGCGGCGGCGCGCGTTTCCATGAACATCGCGATCCGCGCCATCAGTTCGTCGTCCGCTTCCAGCGCCGCCTCGACACGACGCATCGTCTCCTCGTCGAGTTCGCCGTCGGCGAACGCCATCAAGATCTCATCGCTGAATTCCGTGTCGCTCATCTTGTCCCGCCTCTCATGTCCTGTGAACGCGCGACCGGCGGTTCTATTCCCGTTGCCTCCGCAAGATTTTTACGCGCCCGGGCCAGCCTGCTCATGACGGTTCCGATCGGAATGCCGAGAACCTCGGCCGCCTCCTTGTAGGAAAGCTCCTCGACGCAGGTGAGGATCAGAACTTCCCGCTGTTCGAGCACCAGGCCGTCGATCGCAGCCGCCACGCTCTTCAGCGCCATGCGCGCCTCGCTCCCGGCCTCGCCGGAGGGAACGGCGAGCTCGGCCTGCGCCTCGATCTCTTCCGTCGGGCCGGCGGTCTTCTGCCGGCGCAGCTGGTCGATCCAGAGGTTGCGCAGGATGCGGAACATCCAGGCATCGAAGCGCGTGCCTTCCTCGAAGCGGTCCGAACCAGCAAGCGCCTTTTCGCAGGCCGCCTGCACCAGATCGTCGGCCACGTCGCGCGACCGGCAAAGCGAAATGGCAAAGCGGCGCAGGTTCGGCAGAAACGCAACCAGCCGCTCACCAAAGGCGATGGTCGGGTCCGTCATCGGGCGCCTCTTTGGGTAAAACCCTTCGTTCCCGGTGGAATAATTTGTCCATTCATCCGTTGAGCGTTATGGGAACTACACCCGAAAGTCACCACTTATGGTCCTTTCATTCACGGTAAGCTTTCGTTTTCGGATGCCGTTGCACAAGGAGAAAACCTTGAAAAACCGCCTGTTTCGAATGTCCGTCCTGTCGTTGTGCGGCCTGGCTGCGGGCGCGGGGGACCTCTCCTTTGGCAGCAGCGACGGCCAGTCGGCCGTTCGCTTTGCCTGGGTCGGCCAGGCTCAGGCGGACGACGACGATGGGGGCGACGATGACGATGGCGGCAGTGGTGGCGGCTCGTCACGCAGCTCCAGCGATCGCGGCTCGAGCGGCGGCTGGGGCGGAGGCGGCGGCAACCTGCTTGACCTTTTCCGCGGAACGCCGGAGCAACGTGTCGTGCGCCAGCGTCCGCCGGCCCGCCGGGCGACCCATGTGCCGGGCGAAATTATCGCGCTCGGCCTCGACGAGGCCGCCGTCCAGCGCCTGACGGAAAGCGGCTTTACGGTGCGCGCAAGGGAGCCGATCGGGCTTTCGATGACAGAGATCGTCAAGCTCGGCGCGCCCCGCGGCATGGCGCTCGAAGAGGCCCGCCGGCAGGTCGCGGCTGCGACGCCCGGAGCGATCGCCGATCTCAACCATTATTTCGACCCGAACGAAGGCGCCGCCTCACCGGCTCCCTGCGCCGACGGTGGTTGCGCGCTCGTTCGCACCGCCATCGGCTGGCCGGACGCCAGCGCGGCTTGCACGGCCGCTGGCCCGATCGGGTTGATCGACACGGCGATCAATCCCGCCCATCCCTCGCTCAAGGACGTCAAGCTCGACATCGTCAGGCTAGCGGAGGAAGAGGCGCCGGAATCCGGGCGCCAGCACGGGACCGCGGTTGCCGCCCTTATCGCCGGGCGGAGGGACAGTCGCGCGCCGGGGCTGCTCGGCAATGCCCACCTGATCGCCGTCGACGCCTTTCAGCGCAAGGGCGGGGAGAGCGATATCGCCGAGACCTACGATCTCGTGCGTGCCATCGACCTCCTGGCCTCGCGCAAGGTCACGGTCATCAACATGAGCCTCTCCGGGCCGCACAACCTGCTGCTCGAAAAGACCGTCGCGCTTGTCGCCGAGCGGAACATCATCCAGGTGGCGGCGGCCGGCAATGACGGCCCGCGGGCAAAACCCGTCTATCCTGCCGCCTATCCGGCGATGATCGCGGTTACCGCCGTCGACCGCAATTTCAAGCCCTATCGCCGCGCCGGGCGGGGCGACCATATCGATGTCGCGGCACTCGGCACCCGCGTCTGGACAGCGGCGTCGATCGAGGGCGCAGCGCCGCGAACCGGCACCTCCTTTGCCGCCCCCTTCGTCACGGCTGCCGCCGCCATCCTGCGGGCATCGCATCCTGATCTCTCGGCGGCAGAAGTCGCAAAGCTCGTCACCGAGACGACGCAGGATCTTGGTGCGCCGGGCAAGGATCCCGTGTTCGGCTGGGGCGTTCTCAACGCCCGCGAGCTCTGCCGCTCGTAGCACCGGCGAGCGAGCGGCACGGAACTACGGCTTCTGCCAGTCCATGACCAGGAACGAGGGAACCCTTCGAAAGAGATCCGTCTGTTCCGGGTCGCCGCCCCGCGGCAATGGTTCGTCGAAATAGCGCAACTGCAGGCCCACTCCCAGCAACAGCGACATGTAGGTGCTGAGCGGCCGGTGCCAGTTCATCACTCGAAGATCGCCCCAGCCGATCCAATCGGACCGTTCGTCCATGTAATGGTCGATCGTGAAGCTGCGCTTGCCATCGCCGCCATCGCGCCAGCCGGTCGGATTGCTGGCGCTGTAGAAGCTGGTCAGGTTTGCGATCAGCAGATGACCGCCTGGGCGCAGAACCCGATTCATCTCGCCGACCGCCGCCTCCAGGTCGGCAATGTCGATGAGGCTGAGATAGGCAACGACGAGATCAAAGGTCTCGTCCGCGAAAGGCAATTGTTCGGCCTGTGCGATGCGATAGTCACCATCCGGATGCAGGCGTCTCGCCTGGCCAACGAGCGACCCTGCGGGATCGATGCCGACCGTGCTCAGTCCCTCCGCCGTCAGCAGCCGGCAGAACCGGCCCTCGCCGCACCCGACATCGAGGACCGTTTTTGCCCCGCTTTGCCGCGCCCGTTCGAGCATGGGCGCATCGAGAACGAATCGCCGCGCAAAATCCCCTTCGACGCCCAGCCCGGAAATCCAGGCCGCCGCCGACTCTTCCCATCCGTTTGACATTTGACGTTTGGTCCTCGTGATCCACCCTGCGTTTACGAAGACTGAGAGGACAATCTCGGCGATTGCGTGACGGTAGCCACCCGTGCGGTTCCGGCGGGAGGCGGCAGCGCCACCATCCCGCCAGACCGGTCAATGCATCAATCAGGCAGCCAGTCCACGCTCGTTCAGGAGCATGCCGACGCGCACCATGCGCACGGCGTCTTCCGCGGCACGCACCAGCAGTTTCGGCGCGGCATTGATGGCGTCGTCGAGGGTGCACGGCGCCTTCAGGATAGAGGCGAAGGCATCGATGCCGTGGTCGAAGTTGAGGGTCACGCCCTTGCCGATGGTGCCGGCGAGCGCGATGACCGGGCGTCCTGCGTCCTTGGCCCTGTGGCCGACCTCGGCCGGCACCTTGCCGAACGGCGTCTGCCCGTCAAGGCTGCCTTCGGCGGTAATCACCAGGTCGGCCCTGCCGATCATGCTGTCGAGATCGAGATAGCGCATGACGATGTCGTAGCGCGGATGCAGAGCGCCGCCGAGTAGCCCCATGACCGCCGCGCCGAGGCCGCCGGACGCGCCCGCTCCCGGTGCGTCACCGACCGCGATGCCGGTCGTCGCCTGAATGGCCGCGGCATAGGTCTCCATCGCTGCCGCGAGCAGCTCCACCTGCTCCGGCGTCGCGCCCTTCTGCGGCCCGAAGACGCGGGCGACGCCGCGTTCACCGAGCAGCACATTGTGCCAGTTGACGGCCGCGTCGATGCGAACCTCGGCAAGACGGGCATCCCGACCGGACATATCGATGCTTGCCAGCGAGGCAAGCGCCGCGCCGCCGGGCGCAAGCGGATTACCCTCGCTGTCGAGCAGCTTCACGCCCAAGGCCGCGGCCATGCCGGCGCCGCCATCGTTGATGCCGCTGTCGCCGCACCCGAGCAGGATGCGGCGGGCGCCGGCGTCGAGTGCCGCCCGGATCAGTTCGCCGACGCCGTAGCTGGTGGTGATGCAGGGGTTGCGGCGATCGCGCGGCACCAGCCGCAGACCGGCCGCCGCCGCCATTTCGATGACGGCCGTGCGTTCGGACTGCCCACCGAGAAAACCGAAATGTGAGGCGACGGGTTCGCCGAGCGGACCGGTGACATCGAGTTCATGCAGGCTGCCGCCGGTAATCGCGACGAGCGCCTTGGTGAAACCTTCGCCGCCGTCGACCATGGGCACCTTCAGAACCTCGGCATTCGGGCAGGCGCGCAGCACGCCCTTCTCGATGCAATCGGCAGCTTCTTCCGCCGACAGGCTTTCCTTGAAACCGGACGGTGCAACCAGAATGGTAAGTGACATGTGACAATCTCCTTGCACTTTTGTGACAATGCGGATGCAAGGGAGAAACGGCGGCTCGCGACGTTTATTCCGCCCGAAATGCAGAATTCTTTCTTTTGCGGAAAGAAAAACAAGAGAGCCGAAGCGAACGACGCTTCGGCTAAAAATATTTACATATATCAGATGTTTATCGTTACGTCGCCAAGCCGATTGCCGGCCAGATCACAAGGGCGAAAAGGGCAAGCAGCGCGATGAACGGGAGGGCCAGCATCAAGGCCAGACGCAACAGATCGGAAGGGCTGAAAGCCGGTGGCTCCATGCCTCCGAACAACGCCACGGGTTTGGCCGAAACCATCAGCGTCTGGCAGAAACCACTACCTATGGCTGTAACCATGATGAGGCTGGCGGGGCTGACCCCGAAGCCCGCCAGCGGCAGCGCCACGGCCGGAATGAGCACCGTCGCGCGCGCCGTTCGCGAGGCAATGACGATATGGGCAAAGGTCGCGACCGCGATGGCGAGAAGCACGACCAGCCACGCCGGCGGCTTGCCGATCTGGCCGAAAGCGCCGATCAGGCGATCGGCAAGCTCGGTCGCCGTTCCGGTCGACAACAGCGCTTCGCCGATGACGAGCGTGCCGGCAAGAAACAGAAGCAGGTTCCACTCCACACCTTTCAGCGCCTTGCGAAACGGCATGCCGGAAATCTTTTCCGACGCCAGGATCAGCGCGCCGACGAGGGCGACGACCGGCAGCGCGATGCCGTGCAGGTCCGAAGTCGCGAGTGCGGCGACGATCGCCGCGGTGACCGCGAGGATCGCCTTGTCGCGCGCCGAAAACGGGCGTTTCTCCGTCGGCGCGGCCGGCAGGTCGAGGCGCCAGTTCCGATCGGCATCGTCGAGGAAGAAACGCAGGATCAGGCCGCAGGCAATCAGGCTCGTCAGCAGCGCGAAGGGCGCTGCGAGCAAGGCCCAGCCGAGGAAGCCCGGTGCTTCATCACCGCTGCGGCGAATGAAATCGACGGCAACGAGATGGGCGCCGGCACCGGTCAGCGAAGCGGCCGCCGAAAGCAGGATCACCGACGGAAACAGCAGCGCCAAAGCGCGGGTGATGCCGGGACGGCCGATGGTCGAGGCGAGCCCCAGGAAGACGGGCATGAAAATGGCCGCCCGTGCCGAGGTCGAGGGAATGACGAAAGCGGTCACGAAGATCGTCAGCGTCACCACCCAGAACAACCGGCTGACGTCGCGGAAACGGGCGAGAAGCCGGAAGGCGAGCCGCTCGACGAGGCCGGATGCCTGCAACACCGCCGCAATCACCGATGCCGCCATCATCAGCCAGACGATGTCGTTGCCGAGCGCGGCGTAAACCGCCTCCTCGCCGACGGCACCGGTCACGGCCAGGGCCGCCGCCCCGGCAAGCGCCACCGGCGTTTCCGGCAGGTCGAAGATCGTCCAGCAGATCAGCGTCGTGGCAAACACCATCAGCGAAAGCCGCATCGGCAGAGCCAGGCCGTCAGCCGCGAGAAAGATCAGAACGCCTGCAAAGGCAACGAGCATCGCGCCGACGAGCAGGCGCACCTGGCTCACCGGCATATGGCCGTCGATGCGTTCGGCAACCGCCGCGTTCAGGGTGACGAGGTCTTTTTCCGAAGCAATCACCCGGCTGATGGTCATAGCTACGCTCCCTTTTTGCTGGCCCAGGCTCGCGCGGCAACCGCGCCGCACGAAAGCCACCGGGCTGATTTCGTGGGACGGCAAACGCGGTGCCCGGAGGTTTATTCCCGCGCGCCCGAAGATTTTTCGGGCTTCGCGTCAAATGACCGGACTTGAGCGAGATCAATGCCGGCTCGCCGGACCGGCAGAGACTGATGCTCTGATGACCTCTTTGAAAAGGAGAGTTTCATGTTGATCAGGGAAATGTCGCGGCAGGAATGCATCGATCTTGTCGCCGAGAACCACATCGCTCGTCTTGGATGCGCCCGGGATGGCCGGCCCTATGTCGTCCCCATCCAGTACGCCTTTGCCGCCAACAGGCTCTACGGGTTTTCGATGCCCGGACAGAAGATCGACTGGATGCGGGCCAATCCCCGTGTCTGCATTCAGCTGGACACGGCAACGGACCGGCAAGCCTGGCGAAGCGTCGTCATCTACGGCCGCTATCAAGAACTGCCGGATACGAAACAATGGCACCGCGAACGCTTGAACGCCTGGTCGCTTCTCGAACAGCGCGTGAACTGGTGGGAACCGGGCGGCCTGAAGCCTGGCGACCAGGTGATTGCCGGCGCCTCGCCGCATCTCTTCTTCGAAATCGAGATCGACGAGGTGACCGGACGGGCAGCGTCCGTGGGTTGATGGCCGTCGGCGCGCAGTCAGATCGCTGCGCGCCCGGCCTTGCCGATCAATGGGCCATGAGCACGGGAACCACGGCGTTTTCGAGCATCGAGCGGGTGACCCCACCAAAGACGCGTTCGCGCATTCTGGAGTGGCCATAGGCGCCCATGACGATCAGATCGGCCGCCACGTCGGAAGCGAACCGATTGATCACGTCATCGACCCGATGCCCGCCGCTCGGCAGTCGCTCGACGGAAACCGAAACGCCATGCCGGGCAAGGTAACCGGCAATATCGGCGCCCGGTTCCTCGCCGTTCTTGCCATAGGCCGAACGCGGGTCGACCATCGTCACGTGCACGATCTTGGCCCCCTTCAAAAGGTCGAGCGCTTCACGCACGGCACGGGCCGCTTCCAGCCGGGAGTTCCAGGCAAGCACCACCGTCTTCGGATCAAGCCGCGCCGGCTTGCCCTTGGGCAGGACGAGGACCGGTCGGGCGGAGTTGAACAGCGCCCCGTCGATGGTGCGCGACCGTAGCTCCGGGTCCAGCATCAGGCCGTCTCCGACCAGCGTCAGGTCGGCATAGCGTGCGCGCTCGCCGATCTCGTCATCCGCCCAGGCGGCTTCAGTGTATTTCGTCTCGACGCTGAACGAGATGCCTTCCCGGGTGAGAATGTCGGTTGCACGCGCCACGCAGGATTCGAGCTTGTCGACTTCGCGCTGACGTTCGTTCAGCCAGTCAATCGAGATGGCGGCGGCAAAATCGCCGATCGGCGGAGAAGCGGCAAGCTTGACGATCAACAGGGAGAGGTGAGCGTTTGCCGAAGCGCAGACCTGTGCCGCGGCACGCAGATCCTCTGCGGAATGATCGACGCCGACCACGGCGAGAATGGTCTTGTATGTCATCGCGTTTCCTCCTCGCGACCGGACCTAAGAACTGAGTCAGCCTAGGCAATTGCGCATCCGGCGACATTGATCCCCGTCAACCGGGATCATGGAGGAAAGCGTATAATTATGGGGGCTCTACGCGCGCACTCACACGCCGGCGGCCCTCGTTGCGGGCGAAGCGGCGAAGACGGTCATCGCCTCCGCCGCCCAATTGCTCCGCAAACTCGGCCCACCGCCCCGATCGCGCGGCCCTGAACTTCAGTCGTCAGGCACCCCGGCGCGCGACGACCGGCACGTAATGTTCGAGCTCCGGCGCCGGGAAGTTGAGCGTCGCGTTGATTTCTGCCGACCGGTAAAGACCCATCAGCATCTCGACCACGGCAAGGCCGTCCTCGAAGGTTTCGAGCGGCTTTTCGCCCTTGCGGAAGCACTCGACCATATGGCGGTTTTCGTCGGTATAGCCGTAGACGCCGGCCTCGTCCTCGAGCACCGGCATCAAGCCCTGCTCGGCATTCTGCTTTTCGACGAGATCCTCGCCCTCCGAGCCCTTGACCTCGCGCGACATGAAGATCTTCAGGCCGGTGGAGAGCGAATTGTATTCGAGCGCATATTCCGGTCCGAGCAATTCGAGCTGGATGCGCAGCCCGGCGCCGACATAGGCCCAGGAGGTGGTCGCCTCGATCATCAGCTCGTTGCCGTCCTGGTCTTCGAGCGTCACCGTGGCGCGGGCGAAGTCTTCGGACGGCCGGTTGCGATAGTCGACCTCGCTGCCGAAGCGGTTGCGCAGCTGTTCGGCATAGTGCGGCCGCGTCCATTTGAGATTGGCGACCGTGCCGTTTACCGCCTTGACCTTCAGCGAATTGCGCGGCGCACCCGGCGCCGTCAGCAGGTAGCGTGCGACCTCGACGCTGTGGCACATCATGTCCGAAAGCACGCCGCCGCCCTGCTTGTCGCCCTGCCAGAACCAGGGCTCGTGCGGGCCGGAATGTTCCTCGGCCGCGCGGGCCAGATAGGGACGGCCGGTGGTGGACGCCGCACGCCGCCAGATGATTTCCTTGCCGCGCAGCACCGGCGTGCAGAAAACCTGGTTTTCGAGATAACCGTGGTTGAGGCCGGCATCTTCGGCAAGCGACAGCATCTCGCGGGCTTCGGCGACGGTGCGCGCCAGCGGTTTTTCGCAGGCAACGGCGAAGACCCTGCTGCGGCCGTCCTTGACTGCCTTGTGCAGCGAACGCATGACGTCGATGCGGGTATAGTTGGGCGAGAGGATCCAGACCGCATCGACGTCGTCCGCGCTCAGCAACGCTTCCAGGCTTTCATGCGTGCGGCAGCTGCCGAGACCGAGGGATGCGACTTCGTTTGCAAACTTCTCCCGGTTTTCCGCCTTTCGGCTGAAGACGCCGGTGACCTCGACATTGCGCACGCCGATCATCGACTTCAGGTGGAAATGGGCGATGAAGCCCGATCCGACGAAACCCACGCGCAGCGTCTGCTTCGGTAGCTGTGTCATTCTCTTCTCCCATTGATCGATTTTGGTAACGGCGGGGTGCAAGCGCAAAACCGCACGCGGCTTTCCTCGTCCCACCTCCGGCTATTTTCGCGGCGGTGCGGTGCTGCCACGGATGTTGAGCGTGGTCGGCAGGACGATGGCCGGCTCTGTGCCGACCTCGCCATCCGAGAGGACGTTGAGAAGCTGGGACATCGCCGTGCGGCCGATGTCGGCGCGCGGCTGGCTGACCGTCGTCAGCGGCGGATAGAAGGCTTTGCTGAGATAGAGGTCGTCGAAGCCCACGACCGAGACGTCGCCGGGTACGTCGCGGCCAAGGCGTCTGAGCGCATGGATTGCGCCATAGGCCATCTCGTCGTTGGCGGCGAAGATCGCCGTCGGCGGTTCCGGCAGCGCGAAAAGGTCCGCGGCGCGGGCCTCGCCGCTTTCAAGCAGGTAATCGCCGCGAACCTCGTACCCCTCGGGGATATCAAGGCTGGCGGCCTTCATGGCGGCTCGGTAGCCGTCACGGCGGTGAAGCGCCATGACCTCCGGCAACGGACCGGCGATATGGGCGATGCGGCGATGACCGAGCGCGATCAGATGTTCGACCCCAGCCTGAGCCGCGGCGACATTGTCGATCTGCACATGCGGGAAACCGGATCCCTCGATCATTTCCAGCGCGATAACAACAGGCAGATGCGAGAGATCAGCACTTTCACCCGGCTGCGGTGGCGGCAGCTTGCCGGTCATCAGGATCATGCCGTCGGCATGGCCGTCGCGCAGCATGTTGAAATACTCGACCTCGCGGTCCGGGTCGTTCTCGGTGTTGCCCATGAGGACGGCGTAGCCGGCTTCGCGCGCCGTCGCCTCCACGCCCTTGAGGATCTCGAGATAGAAGGGGTTGCCGACATCGCGCACGACGAGCAGCACCGACATCGACCGGCGCGTTCGCAAGTTGCGGGCGCTGACATTCGGGCGGTAGTTGAGTTCGCGCGCCAGCGCGTTGACGCGCTTGCGTGTCTCGTCGGTCACCAGCGACGAGCCGCTCAGCGCCCGCGACACGGTTGCGACCGAGACGCCGGCGCGCTCCGCGATATCCTTGATCTTCGGCCGCTCGCTCATGCCCGCATCGCCCTCCCGCGGCCATAGAACAGCATGAGCAGCAGCAGGGTGGCGCCGAATACCATCTGACGCCCGGATTCGTCGATG
Source organism: Ensifer sp. ZNC0028 (assembly GCF_000799055.1). Lineage (NCBI taxonomy): Bacteria > Pseudomonadati > Pseudomonadota > Alphaproteobacteria > Hyphomicrobiales > Rhizobiaceae > Ensifer > Ensifer sp. ZNC0028. The sequence goes on along the minus strand of NZ_JTLA01000099.1, from coordinate 15,373 downwards.
TTCACGGTCGTCAGGATGCCCTGGAGGATGACGAGCAACAGCGCGCCCGCCATGGTGCCTGTATAGCCGCCCTTGCCACCGGCAAGAGACGTGCCGCCGAAGACGACGGCGATGATCGACGACAGCATGTATTGCTCTCCGACATTGGCAAAGGAGGAGCCGGAATAGCCGAGCAGGCAGAGCCCCGCAATCGCCGCGAACATGCCGGAGATCATGAAGAGACCGATGCGCATGAGCCGGACCGGCACGCCGGCCATATAGGCCGCATGCTCATTGGAACCGATCGCGTAGATGCGGTGGCCGAAGACCGTTCGATGGAGCAGGAAGGCCATGACCAGGCCGATCGCGATCCAGAGCCAGATGATACCGGGAATGCCGAGCGCCAACGGCTGGGTCACGAAGGCGGAAAGCCCCGGTGCGGCGCGGCCCGAGGGAATGCCCTGGCGGATGACGACCAGCAGACCCTGCAACACACCGAGCATGCCGAGCGTCATCACCAGCGGCGGGATGCGCAGCAGCGTGACACCGAGCCCGTTCAACAGTCCGAAGAAGGCGCCGGCTGCGAGGCAGGCGAGCACGGCCGGCAGGATGCCGCCATCGGCACCGTTCATGACATTGCCGGCGATGATCGCCGAGAGCGAGACGACGCCGCCGACGGAGAGATCTATGCCCTCGCGGCCACCGAGAATGACGACATTCTGGCCGGCGGCAACGATGCCGAGCAGCGAGGCGACGATCAAGAGCCGCAGGATCTGGTCGGCCGTTGCAAAACCAGGCGACAGGCTTTGGCCGAGAACAAGCAGCGCGACGATGAGGATCAGCGCCACGACCAGCGGCTGTTTGAAGAAGGCGAAAACCGAACTCATGCCCGCGCCCTCCGGCCGGCGAGCACGCCGGCGATCAAGACGATCAGAATGGCGAGGCCCTGGACGAAGTTCTGCCATTCCGACGGCGTGCCCATGAAGAAGACCAGCGAATTGACGAGGCCGATCGTCAGCGCGCCGAGGAGCGAGCCGACCACCGTCGTCCAGCCGCCAGCAAGCGCACTGCCGCCGAGCACGACGGCGGCGACGCTGTAGAGCGTCATCTTGCCGCCGACCAGCGGATCGCCGCTTGCCGTATCGCCCGTCAGGCAGAAGGCTGCGAGCGCCGAGAACAGGCCGCACAGAAGGTAGCCCTTGATGCGGACCGCGACGACGGGAAGCCCCGTCTGATAGGCCGCCTGCTGGTCGTCACCAACGGCCAGAAGCTCGGTGACGATGCGCGTGCGCGACAACAGAAAGAGTAGGATCGCGAGGGCCGCGAGCACGTAGAAGACGAAGGGCAGGCCGAGCAGCCGTCCGCCATAGGTGCGCCAGAAGATTGTCGGCGCCGGCGTGCCGGCGACGGGCATGACATAGAGCGCCAGGCCGGTGAAGAAGATGCTGGTCGCAAAGGTCGCGACGATCGCCTGCAGCCGAAGAGCCGCAACGACCAGTCCGTTGACCAACCCGCAGGCAAGACCGATGAGGAGCCCAAGCGTCAGCGCAAGCAGCACTGCGCCTGCGCCGCCGCCCCAGCGCTCCATCAGCACGACGATTGCGACATTCACCAGCGACAGCGTCGCGCCGGCGGAAAGGTCGATGTCGCCGGCGGAGACGACATAGGTCTGTGCGATCGCGAGCATGACCAGCGCCATGTAGGTGCTGAGCAGGCCCGTCAGCGAGCGGAAGCTTAGGCTGTTGGGCGAAAAGAGGCCGTTCAGCGCAAGCAGCGCGATGAGGATGACCAGCGCTGGCAGGAACGGGTAACGCTCGAGCCAGGAGCGCAGGCCGCCACTCCCTGGCGTAGAAATGTCTGTCGCGGTCGAAGTCATCATGCGGCCTCGTAAGCAGCCTGGTAGAGGTTGTAGCGGGTGCGATCGTCGCCGGTCAGTTCACGGGTCACCGAGCCGCCGTTGAAGACGAGGATGCGGTTGGCGTTGCCGAGCAGCTCGGCGTCCTCGGACGAATAGAGCAGGATGCCGAGGCCTTCGGCCGCAAGCTGGCGAATGAGCGCAAAGAGATCGGCCTTGGCCTGGAGGTCGATGCCCTTGGTCGGGTCGTCGAGCAGCAGCACGTCGGGCCGATCGATCAGCCATCGGGCGATGATCACCTTCTGCTGGTTGCCGCCGGAAAGCGAATTGATCGGATGGAAGAGGCTCGCAAACTTGGTGTGCATCGCTTCGAGCGCCGGCATTGCTTTTTCTTTGAGGCTTGAGGGTCGCGCAAGTATCAGCCGGTCGCGCAGATAATGGATAGGCGTGACGTTCTCGATGATCGGGCGGCCGCTGATGACGCCGTCGCGACCGCGGTCGCCGGAGACATAGGCGCAACCACGCCGGATGGCGTCGCGCGGGCTTTTGGCATCGTAGCGTTGGCCGCCGAGCGTCACCGCGCCGGATGTGACGGTGCCCGCGCCGAAGATGGCCCGGAGCAGCGCCGACTGCCCCTGCCCGTGCAGGCCGCCGAGGCCGAGGATCTCGCCCTTTGCCACCTCGAAGCTGACATCACGAAAGCCCTTGCCCGAGAGGTTGCGAGCGGAGATTGCCGCCTTTGCCCCGCTTTCCACCACGGCGGGTGCCGAGGACCTTGCCGCCGGCATGTCGCTGGCGCCGCCGACCATCAGCCGGATGACCGTTGCCGGATCGGTCTCGGAGAGCTTGAGCGTCTCGATGGTTTCGCCATCGCGGATAATCGTGACGCGATCGCCGATCGCGGTGATTTCGTCCATGCGGTGCGAGATGAAGATGATGCCGCGCCCTTGCGCCTTCAGATCGCGCAGGATCTCGAAGAAGCGATCAACCTGGGCGCGGTCGAGCGCCGAGGTCGGTTCGTCGAAGATCAGGATCGGCGCTTCGCTGGCGAGCGCCTTCATGATTTCGACCAGTTGCCGCTGGTCCGCCCTGAGATTGCCGACCAGCGATTCTGCATGAAAACCCTCGCCGGAGACTTCGGAAAAAAGCGCGATGTAACGCGCCGCGCGCGCCTTCAACGCCGCCCGGTCGATGAAGAGACCCGCCTTCACCGGCAGGGCGGAAAGGCAGATGTTCTCCTCGACCGACCGGTGGCTGGCGAGGCTGAGCTCCTGGTAGAAGATTCCGATGCCGGCGGCACGTGCGGCTTGCGGCCCGGGAATCGTCACGGGCTTGTCGTTGATCAGGATCTGGCCGCTGTCGGGTCGCACGCTGCCGGCAATGATCTTGCAGAGCGTGCTCTTGCCGGAGCCGTTGGAGCCCATCAGCACATGCACCTCACCGGCAGCGATCTCGAGATCGCCGCGGCGTAGCGCCAGCGTTGCGCCGTAAGCCTTGCTCACGCCGTTCAGTCTCAGTTTCGACATCGGCTGTCGTCCACTTGGTTGCTTGCCGCATCATCAGGGATGCCCGTGTCTCGGGACAGGCTCCACTGCAGCGCTCTTTCACGCCGATCAGCCTTGTTCGCCATCGGCGGCATCGGTCGCCAGGCGGCTCAAGACAGGAGCCGCCTGGCACCCCCCCTGCTTACTTGAACAACGCCGTGGCGTCGTCGATCGAAAGCGCGTTGGTGTAGGAGTAATAGCCCGGCTTGCCGTCGAGCTGCTTGGCAGCGTCGCCAAGGTTCTTCGAGTCGATGAACGGGATCGGCAGATACATGGCGTTCTTGTACTGCCCGGCCGTTGCCGGCTCCTTCAGTTCCTTGCCCTGCAGCATCAGCACCGCGACGTTGAGCGCGCTTGCCATGACGCCGGGCGGGTTGACGGTCGCGCCGGAGTTCAGCTTGTCCTTGCTCCAGAGATCAATGAAGTCCTTGCGGATTTCGCCGGTCGCGGCGATCTGGCTGGTCTTGCCGGCATCCATGATCGACTTCCAGGCGCCGGCCGCCATGCCGTCCTGCACGACGACGCCGTTGATGTCAGGATAGGTTGCAAGGATGTTCTGCATCGCCTGCTGGCCCTGGGCCTGATCCCAGTTGGCGTTGACCTCGTTGACCACCTGCAGATCCGGATAGTCCTTGAAGACGCTCTTGTAGCCGGCAACGCGCATCTCATTGGCCGGGTGACCGGCGACGCCGTTGATCGCGACGACCTTGCCCTTGCCGCCGAGCGTATCGGCCAGCCACTTGGCGCCGGCTGCCCCCCAGGCGGTCTGGTCGATGCCGACATAGGTCGCATCCGGCGAGGAGACCTCGGCGTCGGTTGCGATCACCAGAATGCCGGCTTCCTTCGCCTGGGCGAAGATCGGATCGAAGGCCGTCGGGCTGTTGGGGTTGATGATGATGGCGTTGACGCCCTCGGCGATGAAGTTGCGCACATGCGCGATCTGGCCGGGCACGTCGACATTGGCGCTCTGGACGGAGACTTCGACATCGACGCCCTTTTCCTTCCACTTCGCCGCGGCCTCCTTGGCCTCGTCGATCATCTGCGTGCGCCATTCGCTGCCGACCCAGCCGTTGGACAGGCCGATCTTGAAAGTCTCGGCATTGGCGAAAGAAGCGGAAATAGCAATGGTTGCGACAGCGCCTAGCGCTGCGGCGATAAATTTCTTCATCAGATCCTCCCAAATCTTGCGAAAACCATCAAGCCAGAAAATGTAATCGATTTCAATGGGCATTTTCAGGGAATTTTGTGCGTTTTCGTTTTCCGTCGCCGGGAGGATCAAGGTGATGATGGAAAGCGTCGGGCGCGCGCAGAATAGACTTCGGCACGTGTCTCACTGAGAGAGGCCAATAGCGCTTGGCTCCCCCTCCCCGCTGTGCGACAGCAAGGGCAGAGGCGGCGACGATTCGTCGTTGCGCCAACTGGAATGAACTGCAGGAATGACGCCATGACATGAAGGCGCTCAGGGATTAATCCCGATGGCCGCCCGAACAGCGGCCCGCCCGTTGCTCAAATCGCAACACTTCGTTGCTTGCCGGCCGGCTAGCCGCAATTTGCCCTCACCGCCTACTCTGAACGCTGGGCAAAGAACAACAACTGGCTCCCAACCAGAGGAGAACATCATGACCGGGAAAACCGGAGCCGCCTCGGGCGCGCTCTATCTGCATATCCTTGTGCTGGCGATCGTCATCGTCTCCGAGCTGATCGGCATTCAGCGTCTGCCGATCGGTATCGGCACCGTCATCTTCCTGCCGATCCTTTACGCCTTCGCGCTCGGCATCGCCTTCAATCCGGCCATTTTCAAGGCGACCGGCAAGTTCCTGTCGCGCGATGCGGTCAAGCTTTCCGGCGCGATGATCACCGTTGCCATCATGCCATTCATCGCCAAGTTCGGAACGACGGTCGGCCCGCAGATTTCGCAGATCATCGAGGCCGGCCCGGCGCTGGTGCTGCAGGAACTCGGCAATCTCGGCACGATCATCGTCGCCTTCCCGGTCGCCGTGTTTCTCCTGAAGATGGGCCGCGAAGCCGTCGGCGCCACCTATTCGATCGACCGCGAGCCGAACATCGCGCTGATCGCCGACAAATACGGCCTCAACTCGCCGGAAGGTGCGGGCGCCATGGGCGTTTATGCGACCGGCACGCTGATCGGCACCTTCGTCTTCGCCATCATGCCGCCGATCGTGCATGGCCTCGGCATCTTCGACGTGCGCGCGCTCGCCATGTCCTGCGGCGTCGGCTCCGGCTCGATGCTCGCCGCCTGCACCGGCGGTCTTGTCGCCGCCGTGCCGGACCAGAAGGACATCATTCTCGCACTCGCCGCCGCCAGCAACATCCTGACCTACGCCACCGGGCTTTATGTCGGCATGTTCGTCGCGCTGCCCTTGACGGAGTGGCTCTACAACAAGGCTCGCCCGTCCGAGCGTCGCACCGCAGCCTGATCGGGAGAGAGAACCATGACCAACCAGAACACTTCCGCCAACTACGCCGACGATCTCCCGCTGAACCCGGAGGACGAGCGCAAGCTCGACGTCGTCGGCCATGCGGGCCTGCTGATCATCGCCTGCGCCATCGGCCTTGTCGCCAACTGGGTCGGTACCGGCACCTCGCCGCTTACCGCACTGCCGGGCATGGCGACGCTATATGCCGCCTGCATCGTCGGCCTGGCGCTCGCCCGCTTCGTGCCCTTCTACCTGCCAAGCGTCGCCTGGGTCTCGCTGATCGCGATCCTTATTACCATCCCGGGCGTACCGGGCGCGGCCTGGGTCAGCGAACAGGTCGAGCACCTCAACTTTCTCGCATTGGCGACCCCGGCGCTTGCCTATGGCGGCCTTGCCTTGACGGCGAACGAGTTCGCGATCGCCCGCCGTTCGGGCTGGAAGATCGTCATCGTCGCGATCTGCGTAATGGTCGGCACCTATATGGGCTCGGTCGTCGTCGCCGATCTCTTCCTGCGCCTCGGCCAGTAACGCGGGGAGCCCAATTCCAGGAAACTGCGAAGCGGTTTTCCGTCTGGAACTGTGCAAAAGAAAAGGGTCGGCCGCTCTGCGGCCGGCCATCCCTCAAATGACAGGACGCACGCCATGACACGCCACGACATCAGCCCCGAGCGCATCGAGGAAACGATCCGCTGGCGTCATCACCTGCATGCCCATCCCGAGCTTGCCTTCGAGGAACGCCAGACCGCAACCTTCATCGCCGGCAAGCTTGGCGAATGGGGCATCGCCGTGAAGGACGGTTACGGCGGCACCGGGCTTGTCGGCACGCTCAAGCGTGGCACGTCCGGCCGATCCATCGCCATCCGCGCCGACATGGACGCGCTGCCGATCGTCGAGACGAGCGGCGTCGCATACGCCTCGAAGACGACGGGCAAGATGCACGCCTGCGGCCACGACGGCCACGTCGCCATGCTGCTGGCCGCCGCCCGGCAGGCGAGCGAAATGGACTTCGACGGCACCGTGCATTTCATCTTCCAGCCGGCCGAAGAGGCCGAGGGCGGCGCCCGCGTCATGGTCGCCGACGGCCTCTTCCGTGATTTCCCGGCCGATGCCGTCTATGCGCTGCACAACTGGCCGGCGCTCGGTGTCGGCACGGTGGTTGCCCGCGACGATGCGATGATGGCCGCCTTTGGGGTGTTCGAGATCACCATTACCGGTCGCGGCGCCCATGGCGCGATGCCGCATGAGGGCGCCGACCCGCTGGTGGCCGCCGCTCAGATCGTCACGGCCTTGCAGACGATAGCCAGCCGCAACGTCTCGCCGCTCGAAGCCGCCGTCGTCTCCGTCACGCAGATCCACGGCGGCGACGCCTGGAACGTGATCCCGGAGAAAGCCGTGATCCGCGGCACCACGCGCTGGTTCGACAAGGCGGTCGGCGATACGCTCGAAAGCCGCATGCGCACGCTCGTTTCTGCACTTGCCGAGGGGCTCGACTGCACGGCCGAACTCGACTATCAGCGCCGCTATCCGGCGACGATCAACGATCCCGCAGCCGCCGCGCTCGCACGCTCGGTCGCCGCGGCAGACCCGGCCTTGACGGTCGTCGACGCAGCCCCAAGCATGGCCGCCGAGGACTTCGCCTTCATGCTCGACGAGCGCCCCGGCTGCTATCTCTGGCTCGGCGCAAGACGCGAGGGCGCCAATCCCGGCCTGCATTCGCCGCATTACGATTTCAACGACGCGATCATCGGCCAGGGCGTAAACCTCTGGACACGCCTGATCGCGACCTCGCTTGGTCGTTGACCCCAAGGGGATTCCGTCGCATCCATGACCACCATGGACGTACTCGACGCGAAAGCGCTCAGGATCTTTATGGCGGTTGCGCGCATCGGTTCGATCCGGGGCGCTGCGGAGCATATGGGGCTGGCGCCATCGGTCGTCAGCCGCCAGATCGCCGACACCGAACGCGACATCGGCCTGTCCCTCTTCGAGCGCACCGCCCGCGGCACGGTTTTGACCGACGCCGGTGAACTGGTGCTCGAACACGGCAAACGGGTGCTCGAGGACAACGGGTTGCTCGCCGAGCAGCTCGACCAGATCCGCGGCGTGCAGCAGACCCGCATCCGCATTCGATGCGGCGAGGGCTTCATGGCCGATTTGGTGGAGCACGGGCTCTCGTCGTTTTCGAAAGCGCATTCCTATGTGCGCTACATCGTCGAGCTCGGCAGCACCGAAGATGTCGTCGACGCCATCGCCAACAGCGATGCCGATATCGGCATCGCCTACAATCCCCTGACCGAGCCGCGCATCCGGGCGCTGGCGATTGCGCGCCAGCCGCTCTGCGTCATCGTGCCGGCGGGCCATCCGCTTTCCGAGCGAAGCGCCCTGAAACTTGCCGATTGCCTCGCCTTCCCCTGCGCGCTGCTCGGCAAGGGCAATGGCGTGACCCAACTGGTGGCGCGCGTGGCGGCCGATGCGGGGCTGGCGCTGGCGCCGCTGCTCGAAACCCATTCGATCGAGGTGCTCCGCCGCTTCGTTGCAGCAAGCCTCGGCGTCACCTTCCTGCCGCGCACGTCCGTAACCGTGGAAATTACGCGCGGGTCCATGCAGGCGATCGACCTCGCCGATCCGCTGCTGAGCGAGGCGAGCGCGCATCTGATGGTGCGGGCGCACCGCCGCCTGCCGCTGTCGGTTGAAAAACTCGGCCAGCATCTCGCACGCGAAATGCAGTCCTTCCGGACTTAGACGACCGTCCTCGGCTCCATGAAAACCGCGCGCCGCTGACGCTCGCCTGCCCCGTCGTCGGCGGCCGAGCAGACGTTGCCACGCCAGCAACGCATTGTACCAGGCGCGCCGTCTACCCGCTCGCCAGCCCGCATGCCACCTTCGCCGGATCATCAAGATCATATGAGGGTACAGCGGATCATGACGGCGGAACGAACGACAGTGGGCGTGGTGGGTTTGGGCGCCATGGGGCTCGGCATGGCGACGACGCTCGCCGGCAAAGGCTTTGCGGTCAAGGGCTTCGACCTCTCCGAGGCCCGGCGCACGCTTGCCGCCGAAGGCGGGGTGACCCCGGCCGAGGCTCTGACTGACGTCTTCATCGACACCAACTTCATCGTCTTCTCGCTGCCGACCGCAAAGGACGTGGCAGCCGTCGTCGAGGCCAATCTCGAGGCGCTGAAGGAGTCCGGCCGGCGGGTCGTCATCATCGACACATCGACCTCCGAGCCGGATGTCTCGCGTGATCTCGCCGCCGCCCTTTCCGGCCTCGGCCACGGCTTCATCGACGCGCCTGTCTCCGGCGGACCGGCGGGTGCCGCAAGCGGCAAGCTGACGATGATGATCGGCGGCAGCGATCAGGACGTCGGCCTTGCCGGCCCGGTGATCGACGCGATGTCGGCCAAGGCCCTGCATGTCGGCCCGAGCGGCGCCGGCAACGTCGCCAAGCTCGTCAACAACCTGCTCGCCGCCGCCCATATGGTGACGACGGGCGAAGGGCTGAAGCTGGCGCTTGCCGCCGGGCTCGATGCCGAAGAGGCGCTGAAAGTGCTCAACGCCGCCTCCGGCAAGTCGATGATCAGCGAAGTGCATTTCCCGACCTGGGTGATGAACGGCCGCTTCGACAGCGGCTTCACCATGGGCCTGATGCGCAAGGACGTGCGGCTTGCCAGCGAGCTTGCGGCCCGCACCGGCGCCGATCTGCCGCTCTCGGGCGCGGTCGCCAAGCTCTGGGCCGAAAGCCCGCTCGACAACGCCGAAGACTTCACCCGCATGGGCGCCTTCCGCCCCGTGGCCAACGACAACTGAGACTTGAAGGGAACGACGATGAACGACATGACCATGCCCGCCAAGGCCGAGCGCATCCGGGCGCTGTTCCACGGCCTCATCCCCGGCACCGAGATCGGCAGCTATGTCGACGGCACGCTAGTGCCCGGCTCCGGCGACGAACAGGCGCTCACCGATCCGGCGACCGGCGAAATCTTTGCCACCTTCAAGGATGCCGGCGCTGATGTCGTCGATGCGGCGCTGCAGGCGGCGGCGCGCGCCCAGCGCGAATGGATCTCGATGACCGCTTCGGCCCGCGGCCGGGTGATGAACGAGATCGCCCGCAAGATCCGCGAGCGCGCCGGGGAGATCGCCGAACTCGAAAGCCGCTCGGCTGGCCGGCCGATCCGCGACATTCGTGGCGAGGCGGTGCGCGTCGCCGAGATGTTCGAATATTATGCCGGCTGGTGCGACAAGCTACATGGCGAGGTGATCCCGGTTCCGACCTCGCACCTGAACTATACCCGCAACGAGCCGGTCGGCGTCGTCGCCCAGATCACCCCCTGGAACGCACCGCTCTTTACCGGCGGCTGGCAGATCGCGCCGGCGATCTGCGCCGGCAACGGCGTCGTCATCAAGCCGTCGGAACTGACGCCGCTGAGCACCCTCGTGCTCGGTGCGCTCTGCGAAGCGGGCGGCGCGCCGCGCGGCCTCGTCAACGTCATCGCCGGCCAGGGCGTGACTGCCGGCCAGGCGATGGTCGCCCATCCGAAGACGGCGCTCGTCGTTTTCGTCGGCTCGGCGCTCGCCGGTTCGGCGATTGCCGCGGCAGCGGCGAAGAACGTCGTGCCCTGCATCCTCGAACTCGGCGGCAAGTCCGGCAACATCGTCTTTGCCGATGCCGATATCGACCGTGCCATCGTCGGCGCCCAGTCGGCGATCTTCTCCGGCGCCGGCCAGAGCTGCGTTGCCGGCTCGCGTCTGCTCGTGCATCGCTCGGTGCATCAGCAGTTCGTCGAACGTTATGCTGAGGCTGCCGCCCGCATTCCGGTTGGCGATCCCTATCTGGATACGACGCAGATCGGTCCGATCAACAACGCCCGCCAATGGGCGAAGATCGAGGAAATGGTCAAGCAGGGCGTGGCCGAAGGTGCGACGCTTGCAACCGGCGGCGCCAAGCCGGCTGCCCTTCAGTCCTCCGGCGGCTTCTATTTCGCGCCGACCATTCTCGACAACGTCAAGCCGGACATGACGATCGCCCGCGAAGAGGTCTTCGGCCCGGTCGTCGGCGTTACCGTCTTCGACGACGAGGAAGAAGCGGTGACCCTCGCCAACGACAATCCTTATGGCCTTGCCGGTGCGGTCTGGACCCGTGATGTCGGCCGCGCCCACCGGGTCGCGTCAAAGGTGCGGGCCGGGACCTTCTGGATCAACGGCTACAAGACGATCAGCGTCATGTCGCCCTTCGGTGGCTTCGGCCGCTCCGGCTATGGCCGTTCCTCCGGCCGCGACGCACTGATGGCCTATACCCAGACGAAGAGCATCTGGGTCGAGACCGCGGAAAACCCGGCCGTCGTCTTCGGCTATTCGCCGGAAGCCTGATCAGCACGATCCCGAAACGAGAAACGGCCGGCGAAATGCCGGCCGTTTCTTTTTGTGACTGAAGTTCCGCTGGCTCAGAATTCGAATGCGGTCGACACCATGAAGGTGCGCGGCGCGCCGGCGGCAAGGAAGCCACGGGCTGACGAGGCCCAATAGTTCTCGTCGAAGACGTTCTGCACGGTCGCGCGCACTTCCACCGGCTTGCCGCCTTCGCGCTCGAAGGAATAGCGCGCGCCGAGATCGACCCGCGTCCAGTCCGAAACCTTCTGCGTGTTTTTCTGGTCGTAGTAGGTGCTGCCGGTGTAGACGAGGCGGCCCGTCAGCGTCAGGTTCTCGACCCAGGGAGTGTCATACTCGCCGTAGAGGCTGACCGCGACATCCGGAACGCCGGGAACACGATTGCCATCGAACCGTTCCCCTGTCCGCGAGTTTTCTGCCTTATCGAGCTTGGCGTCCATGAACGTGACCCCGCCAAGCAGGCGAACACCGTCAACCGGTTCGCCGTAGGCCGAGAGCTCGAGACCACGGTTAACCTGCAGGCCGTCGACGGCGAAGACGCCACCGGTCGTCAGACCGTTGGGCTGTCTGATCTCGAACAGCGCTGCGCCCAGCATCACCTCGCCGAGATCGTACTTGAGGCCGATTTCCTTCTGCTTGCTGACGACCGGAGGGAATATCTGGTTGCTGTTCACAGCGGTGGACGGCGCTGACGGCCCTTCGGTCAGGGCTTCCACATAGTTGGCATAGACCGAGAGGCTGTCGGAAACGTTGAAGAGAGCGGCGACGGCAGGACTGAACCGGGATTCTTCGTAGTAGTAGGTCTGCTGACCAAGCGGCACGGCACCGGGACGCGTATTGTAGCCCCGCACACGCATTTCCTGATAGCGCCCGCCGACCGTCAGCTGGAACCGATCCTCGGCGAACGAAAGCGTATCGGAGATTGCAACGCTAGTCGCGAGCAGGTCAGAAAATGCATGTAGGTCGTTCGAGCGCGGAAGTCCGCCCGTATTGACCCAATCGCTCGGCACATAGATCGGGTTGTAGATATTCGTCATATAGCTTCTGAAGCCGAGCCGACCGGGATGGAAGTAGCCGCGGTTGTTCTCGTTGAGCGCCCGGCTTACGGAAACGTTCAGTTGGTGACCGACGGGACCGGTATCGAACTCAGACCGAAGGCCGATTTCCCCCGAGACACCTTGGATCTCCTGCGGATTGTAGCCGAATTCGGCCAGTGCATCGCCCTTGGAGTTCTGAATTGTGTAGGAGGTGCTCAGGAAGTCCTCGCGGTAGCGGCTGATGCCGCCGGCCGCGTAAACAGTGGTGTTATCCAGCACGTCGAATTCGATGCGACCAGCGGCCATGTTATGCTCGCTGTCGTGGTATTCGAACGGGTTGGATGTGTTGATCCGGCCGTCCGGCGCTTCCGGGATCTTGATGCCCGGCGCTGCCGCGTTGAACAGCGAGGCCGGCGCATTGATGTTCTGCTTGGAGTGGTTGATGTCGAGCGAGGCGCGTACCCGTTCGCCGCGATAGTCGAGGCCGAGCGACAGCACGCCGATCTCGTTCTCGTTGTGATCAAGCGCCGTGTCTCCGCCGCGATAGGATCCGTTGAAACGGACGCCCCATTCGCCCTCGGGTCCGAAACGGCGACCGACATCGAGGTGCGACCACAGTTGCGAGTCCGACATATAGGTCGTCGTCAGCCGCGTCAGCGGCTCGTCGGTGGCGCGCTTGGGCACGAGGTTGATGGTTCCGCCGACGCGGCCGACGCCACCGTTGACCAGCGCGCTCGGGCCCTTCAGCACTTCGACCCGCTCGATGCCCTCAAGCGGGCTGCGGCGCGGATTGGTGATGTAGAACAGGCCGTCATAGGCGGTGTCCAGATTGGTGACCGAGAAGCCGCGGATGAAGAAGGAGTCGCGCTCGCTGAATGCCGGCGCATCCATGCGCACGGACGGATCGTTGAGCGTGATGTCGGAGATCGTTCGCGCCTGCTGATCGCGGATCAGCTTGTCCGTATAGCTGGTGATGCTGAACGGCGTTTCCTTGACAGGGCGGTTGCCAAGCGCGCCGAGCCGCGCACCCGTTGCCATCTGACCGCCCGCATAGGGAGCCGAAGGCTGGCCGATGGTGCCGGTCTCGGGCGGCTGGCCGCCCGTTTGCCCGACGGCCACGATGGGCGCCAGTTGCGTCGCGCCGCCCGAACTGCGTTCAGCCTGGGCCGGGCTTTCGACCCGGTTGGTCTTGCGCGCCTCCTGCGCCGACGTCGCTACGGCGGACATCGCCAGCAGCGACACACCCGCCAGAACGACTTTGCCTCGCCGACGCGAAACCGAATTGAACCTGCCCCTTGCCATTCTCTTACCCCTGTAACTTCGATTAACGTGAATTCCGTATCCGCCACGGTCGCCGGCCGAACCCAGCCGCCGCTCAGAACGCGACGCACGCGCCTTGCCCGTTGAACAACGGTGCAGGGCGAGCCCCAGACATTGCGTTCAGTTGCGGCTATTTCGACCGACAGACGGGTCTCGTGCGCAGCAGCTCGCTTCGGCAAAGCGGGTGCGTGACCGGCCCTTCGGTCACTGCGCGTGCGGTTACGCCGATGCAGGCCCGCAGCCAGACAAAGTGTCGGCGACCGCGGGGCGTCCCATGGTTGGGAACAGTCTCAAAACTGGGCGACATTGCGAACATCGGCATTGAAACATCAACTATAACAACGGCATAAAACTTGAATTTCTAAGTCAAGTCTGTGCACGTATAGTCGGATTCGGCCGGGCGTCCACGCTTTTTGTGCGTGAATTCAGCGGTTAACGGTAAACCGGACATTGCCTGCCAGATGCGGAATGACGGGTAATCGGGCCTGGCGGGTCCGTTATCTCACGCCGGACGGCACAACCCACTCCAACGCAGGCCGGCCGATCGGAAACCGGGCCATCCGAAGATCGATGGGAAAAGGATGCCCTTATCGAGCGACGCCCCTATCCACCCAAGGGCCGCTCAGTCCTCCGGAGCGGCTCGCTCGCCTGTCAGGCGCGGAAGCGATCGAAAGCGGTCAAGCGCTTGATCGGCGGATCGGCTTCCTTCCAGCGGTAGATCTCCGAGCGGAGATAGCCGAGTTCGTCTTCCAGTGCGGTTTCGGCGACCTCGACCCACCAGGCTTTCGGGCGCCCGTCGCTTCCGTCAGACCAGCGGTAGCCGCGGGCTTTCAGGTGATCCTTCATGTCGAACGGGCTGTTTTCCGCAAAAATGCGGACGCGCGATCGCAGGCTCGCCTGGTAAAGCTCGGCAAAGGGTGTTTCGCCGGAGCCGCCATCCTTGGCAAGGACTTCGAGCAGAGCGAAACAGTCGTCGACCGCCCGATGGCCGTCGTGGAAGTAGCCGGCCTGCCCGATCAGGTAGCCGAGTTTCGTGCCTTCGAAGCCGCGAGAGGACCAATCGACCTCGGAGACGGAACAGGCCCACGCCTTTCCGGCGAAAACGGGCGAGAAGGCCTCGCAGAAGGGCCGGTCGAAGCCGGCATTGTGGGCGATGACAAGGTCCGCCTTTTCCATCAGCACCCGCACCTCATCGAGGTCGATCGACTTTCCCGCAACCATCTCGTTGGTGATGCCGGTCAGGCGGGTGATTTCCGCGGGGATCGGGTTGGTCGGCTGGCGCAAGCCGCCGAAAACGCCGGTCACATCGCCGAGGTTCCCCTTCTCATCGAAGGTAAAGGCGACCAGCCCGATCTCGATGATCTCATCCTTGCGATGGTTGAGCCCGGTGGTTTCAGTATCGAGGATAACGCCATGCAGCGGAAAGCCGGGACGAGCGACGGGCACCACGGAACGCGGCACGAGCCGCTGCAACAGGCGATAACGACCCGTCGCCTGAAGGTGACGGACCATGTCTTCCTCGTTCAGCGATGCTCTTTTGACCGCTGAGCCACCGCCTGCCTTTTTGGAGGTGGCCTCGCTCGAAGCAAAGAGGTCGAACTGCTGCGTCATTCGGTTGTCCCGCACATTAACGACTCACACGCGTGCGCTCCAGAATAGCCGCTAACGGGCATGCTTCCCAGAAAATCAGGAAGAAGGCGCAGGAGCGCCTGTTTTTCAGGGGCAAAAGATGGGGAAACTGACCCTCGCTTCAATAGGCTGCGGCGGCACTGTCGTCCCTACCCCCGTCAACACGGGGTGCAGAAACGACAGTGC
>NZ_JTLA01000098.1:0-40004 GCF_000799055.1 Ensifer sp. ZNC0028 | reverse complement strand
ATTCCATGGGCTCCGGCTCGGCTGCGACGATTGCGTCGGCTGCCTGGGCGCCGGAAACTGCTGCGAGAGCAGCAGCGGAGCCGAGAAGAAGGCTTTTGATAGTCATTCGATCGATCTCTCTAATGGTTATCAAGGTCAACAAGGCCCGGCCCTGGTGTCCCCCAGAGATTTATCGGTTACCTCGCTCGCGCTGCTACGAAATGAACCACTGCGATGACTCGCAGCGGGCAGCGGCGTCACCGCTATCACAAAAAACAAGACAGTTATGCTACAAACGCGTTTTGGACGTTTGTTAATAGCTATTACTATAAACTGTTGCATATGGGCAACTATCGTATATTTCTAAAATAAGATTATCTTACAAATGATAGTAATGAATCCGAATTATATTAAAGACGAAGTCTTCATATGACAAAATGCTCTCATAAAAACTTCACAGTTTGCAGATTGACGTCTTAATTTTGTTATTTTACGTAGAGCCGGCCTTTGAGAAGAGAGGCTTCCGGTGAAAGCGCCGCCAACTATCAACAGTTGGCGGCGCAATTATTTTCTAGGGGTGTATTCGGAGGTTTTTGGCCTTCTCGGGCGCCCGGGAGTGGCCTTCGAAGATCTACCGCGTCGTCGCCGCAGCAGACGGCTCGGTGTTTCGCCTTACGACCTTGCCTTCCTCGGCTTTGTAGAAAAACTGACTTGAGACGAGCCAGCCCTTGAGGGGGCGAAGCGGCGGAATGCAGGTCAGCAGCATGAAGGGGCCGGTCACCAGCAGGTGTATCCAGAGCGGCGCGCTGTACTGAACTTCGAGCCAGACGCCAAGAAAGACGCTGGGCACGCAGGCAAAGCAGATGACGAAGAATGCAGGGCCATCGGCCGGATCGGCGAAGGAGTAATCCAGGCCGCAGACTTCGCATTCCTTGCGCATCTTCAGGAAGCCGTTGAAGAGGTGCCCTTGCCCACAGCGGGGGCAGCGACCGCGCAAGCCGGTCTGCATGGGTGGGATTGGCGGCCAGTCACTATCGGAAGACATCTATGTTCCTTTCAGGCGTCCTTGTTGGCGCTTGGGGTTTTGCGCCGAAATTGCCTGGATAGGCGGCCAGCCTTTTCTCGGGGCCGTCTCAGGCTTGCCAAGATTAGGCGCCGAAAAACATACATTGTCAATTTATTGTATGCATACATATGTGCGACAATTTCGCCGCTGGCGTTTACACCACGAAGCTGGAAGCGGCCGGGGGCTGGCCGATAAGGTCAGTGATGACGAGAAGGCTGCGGCGCAACTCCGCGTGGCTGGTAGCAGCGCCGAGGCCGAGGCGGACGGCTTCCGGTGGCGAACCGAGTGCAAAGGCGTCGCTTGCAACGACGCTGATCCCGGCCGCCTGCAATCGCGCGCTCAGTTCGCCGCGTGTCCAGGGGGATGGCAAGTGCAGCCAGGCGTGGAAGGCGTCCGGGTTCGTTTGAGCGACGTTGGCAGGAAGAAGCTCGGAGACGATGCGCTGTCGCGCCGCGGTCTCGCTGCGAATGGCTGCGAGCACGGCGTCAGCCGTCCCGTCCTCGATCCAGCGCGTGGCGATTGCGGCCGCAAGAGGGGACGCCATGCCGACCGTGGCGCGGATCGCGCCCTCGACGCGGACAGAGCTTCGGCTGTCCGGAACGACGAGATAGGCGATGCGCAAGGCGGGCGACAGGCATTTTGCAAGACCGCCGACATAGTAGACGAGGTCCGGCGCCAGCACCGCCAGCGGGCGCGGTGCGGAAGCGGGAAGAGCGCCATAGGCATCGTCTTCGATGATCGCTACGTCGTGCCGCCTGGCGATAGTGACGATCGCCTGGCGCCGCTCAAGCGAAAGTGTCGTCGTCGTGGGATTGTGAAGCGTCGGATTGCAATAGAGCGCTTTCGGCGTCTCCTTTGCGCAGAGGTCTTCGAATGCTTCGGGCAAGAGGCCTTCGCTGTCCATCGCGAGGCCGTGCAGCCTGATGCCGAGGTGTGCTGCCAGTGCGCGGAGGCCGGGATAGGTAATAGCCTCGGCGCAAATCATGTCACCGGCTTTGGTGAGACTGCCAAGCGTCGCAAGCAGAGCCCCTTGCGCGCCGGCGGAAATCAGCACGCGCTCCGCCGGAACCTCGCCCAGCCTGGATTTCAGCCACGCGGCCCCTGTCGTGCGATTGTGCAGGGCGCCGCCCGGCGGCTGGTATCGCATCAGCAGTTCAAGGCCGTGATCGGCCTGCAGCGCCGCCATGTCGTCCCAGAGACGAGTGGCGAGAATTGGGTCGTCGAACAACGGCGGCAGGTTCATGCTCATGTCGACGGGGCCGCCGGTCGGCGTGCCGCTGGCTCTTACACGTCGCGTTTTCACGTAGGTGCCCTGGCCGACCCGGCCTTCGACGAGGCCGCGATGTCGGGCCTCGTTATAGGCGCGACTGACTGTGGTGAAGTCGATCCCGAGCGCCTCGGCCAGCGTGCGCTGCGGCGGCAGGCGCATCCCTTCGGACAAGCGCCCTTCGCCGATATCCGCCGCGATGGCATCGGCGATGGCGAGATAGAGCGGCCCATCCGATTTGCGGATTGCCGGTTGCCACGAAATTCCCAAGCGCTCGTCCGCCATCGCGAATACCTCATGCTGAATTGTATGGATATTGCATGCGTTCCGCGGTTCAGGCAAGTGCTCGTAGCGGAGAAGGCAAGCGGCACGCCGCGACCAAGCGTCACCTAGCGTGACGCGCTCGCCGTTGCCAGCAATACACCGAAGCCGACGAGCAGGGCACCGAAGGTGCGATCGATCCAATGGCGAAGCGCAATCAGGCGAAGTCGTACTTTGCCCGACGAAAAGAACAGGGCGACGATCGTAAACCAGATTAGATGTGCGGCAGAGATGAACGCTCCGTAAGCCATTTGGACGGGCAGCGCCGTGGTCGGCTCGACGACCTGCATGAAAAGGCTGACGACAAAGATCGTCGTTTTCGGATTGAGCGCATTGGTCAGAAACCCCATACGCAACGCGCCGAGATCGGAGAGCGCAGGAGGTGCGGTCATGCCAGCCTCTTCGGCCGGTTTGGCGCGCAGCATCTGGATGCCGAGCCAGATCAGATAGGCGGCGCCGACGAGTTTCAGCAGGGTGAAGAGAAGCAGAGACTGACGGATCAGAAGGCCGACGCCGAGCAGAGTATAGGCGACATGGACCCAGACGCCTGCGGCGATACCGAGCGCGGTCAAGACGCCGGCCCGTCGCGACAAGAGCAGGCTGTTGCGCGTCACCATCGCGAAATCCGGCCCCGGACTGACGACGGCGAAGATTGTAATGGTCACTACAGCTAACAGTTCGGTCATTGTTTTTCCCGTTCGTCTCTTTCATTACTGCTTCAATAGTTTGATCGATGAGAAACGACTAACGATGAGTTCTGACGATTTCGGTGAGTTTTACTCACAGATAAAAGCGTCGCGGCTTCCGCCGCTTGCGGCGCTGCGGTGTTTCGAGGCGGCAGCCAGACTTGAGAGCTTCAGTCGCGCTGCAGACGCGCTGCATCTGACGCATGGCGCCATCAGCCGCGCAGTCCGCCTTATCGAAGACGATCTCGGCGTGGCGCTGTTCGAGCGCCGCAGCCGGCGTGTCTTCCTGACGGAAGCCGGGCGGAAGCTGGCGGCGGCCGTGCGCGAAGGCTTCGGTCTGGTGGAGAATGCCGTCCGGGAGATCAGGGAAGTGTCGCGAACGCCGGCGCTGGTGGTCTCCTGCGAGCCGACACTTCTGATGCGCTGGCTGATACCGCGCCTTCCGAATTTCCAGGTGCTGCACCCGGATGTGTCCGTCCATCTCGTTGCGGGTGGCGGGCCGGTACCCTTGGGGCGGGGTATCGATCTGGCAATCCGTCGCGACGATTTCCCCTGGCCGGAGGGCACTCATGTGGTGCGGCTTTTTCCGGAGCGAATAGGTCCGGTTTGCCGCGCAGACAAGGTCGCCGCGTTTTTCGACGCAGCCGAGGTCGGCTCCTCGCCCAAATTGCGGAAGAATGCGATCCCCTTGCATACGCGAACGCGACCAGAAGCGTGGGAGACCTGGGCGAAAATGGTCGGCTGTGCCGCCCCGGAGCAGCGCGGCCATGTCTTCGAGCATTTCTACATCAGCCTTCAGGCGGCGATCGCCGGGATTGGCGTCGCGATCGGGCCCTGGCAGCTTGTCCGCGACGATATCGACAATGGCATCCTGGTCGCGCCGTGCGGCTTTTTCGAAGACGGTTCGGCCTATCATCTGCTGTCGTCGGCATCGATCGGCGAGCGCGGACCGAGCGCGGCGTTGCGCGACTGGCTGCTGGACGTATCGATCTGAAACGGACCGTTTTCATTTCTGTCATTTGCATAAAGGCGAGCAACGTCATACGTTTAACGAAGACGTGCGCATGACCGGCGATGTCAGTCGGCGGAAAGGCGCACGAAGCACCTTATATGCAATCGATTCGACCTTCGGGTCCTGGAGCGGCGCCATGAACATCCTCAAAATCAATCCCGGCCAGGAGCGCGGTACACTGCGCCCGGCCCGCGCAACGGCATCGAGGATCGTGGCCGACGTCATGAAAGGACTGGTCGTTCCGGCGGCGGCTTTGGGCCTTGTCGCGTTCGCGGCGCCGTCGATGGCGCAAGCCGCCAGTTGTAAGGATTCGGCATCGCCCGGAGCCGATTGGACCGACTGCAACAAGAAAGCGCTTATGCTCGGCGGTAGCGACCTTCAGGGTGCCAATCTCGTCAACACCGACTTCACCTTGACGGATCTGCGCGGCGCGAACCTGACGGAAGCCAATCTGGAAAAGGCAACTCTGGTTCGATCCTCGATTGCCGGAGCGACGGCGAATGGCGCGAACTTCTCCAAGATCGAAGCCTATCGCTGCAACTTTGCCGGCGTGTCCGCCGAGAAGGCATCGTTCGTGAACTCCGAGCTGCAGCGGGCCAATTTCAGCGGCGCCCGCTTGACGGGCGCAAGCTTTGAGAAAGCCGAACTGGGCCGAGCCAATTTCGACAAGGCGGAGCTCACCGGAACCCGATTTACGCACGCCAACCTTTCGCGCGCGGACCTGACCAGCACGAGTTTTTCCGGCCCGATCGATTTCCAAGGCGCGTTCATGTTCCTGACGCGTATCGAGGGCGTCGACCTGTCGGAGGCAACCGGACTTGAGCAGGAGCAGGTCGACATGACCTGCGGCGACAGCTCGACCAAGCTTCCCGCCGGCATGAATACGCCGGCGGGCTGGCCCTGCGCCAGCGACTAATTCCCGTCACAAAGCCCCGGCTTCCGGCCGGCCGTTATGCCAGGTGCTGCTTGGCGGCAAGCGCAAGGCATTCCTTGAAGGCTTGCAAGTCGGTCAGGCGATCAGCCTCGGGCACTTCGCGCTGCACGAGCCTGCCTTCCCGTCGCAGAACGCCGCCGTCGAGCATCAGGTTGTCGGCCATATCGAAGTCTTCGATGCTGATCCCGTCCGGACCGGCCATGCGGCCGTCGGGGCGCAAGGCGGCCTTTCCGCGGTAGTGGTCATGCAGGATGCGCTCGTAGTAGCTGCGGGCGGTGTTCGTATAGGCATAGACGTGCTTGCCATGGCCGCACATGAAGCCGAGTTCGAACACTGTGCCGACGTCGGCGCTGATGCCGCGAAACGGCGTCAGGTTGGCGATGATCAAGTCGGCGGCAAGCATCATGCCTTCGTCGACGGCGTAGATTGCAAGGCCGCGCTGATGCTTGGTCGGAGCCGGCGGGATCTCGAGATCGCCCGGCACCAGCGGCGTAAACCCGGCAGCGCGCGCCAGTTCCGCCTTCAGTTTCTGGATCTCAGCCGCATTGGGCAGAAACACTTCCGGGCCAGCGAGATAGACTTTCACGCGCATTCCTCCTCACATTTTCGAGCGGCCAATCTAGGAGAGCTGCAGCCAAGAGCCTAGCCATGGACGTCAGCTTGCCCACGGATTTTTGGAGCTCGGGACGCCGGTGGCCCAGATCGCCTTCGTCCAATCCCAGGACGTGGAGAATGCCACGCGGGCGAACTTGAGATCCAGGTGTCTCGATATCTGCAGCCGGTATCAGCGCCGGCGGTGATCTCAACCCCTGCCACCAGTGCGCGCGCCTCCGTTTGAGAAGGTCACCCGCCGTTGCCGGCTCGGTATGCCCCGCCCCTCCGTGCAGAAACACACGTAAACGCAAGTGTTTTCAGTCGAATCCGGTTCTTGCTACGATTTTGCACCGTGTCGGAGCGCGGCTTTCCTGCCGAGTCTTACCGGTTTCGATTCGCCCGACAGTTGCTGCGTTCCCTGAAATTTCCCCATGCCTTTGTTCGTCGACGAGCGGGTGTTTTCGCCGTCGTATGCGACTTTAAACAATCATGCATACAAAATTGTCGACAAAATAGTTGACATTGTCGCCGACAGCTTCAAATCTAGGGCAACTTGCTCACGAGTGGGTGAGGGCGCCTGCATATGGCGACTGATGAGAAAACAGAGGGAACGACATGAAACTGAGAAAGCATCTCCTCGCGGGGTTGGCATTTGCCTTTCTCGCATCCTCGGCCTCCGCCGAAACGCTGCGTTGGGGTAGCCCGCGGGATATCTTCTCGCTCGACCCCTACTCCTACGGCAGCACCTCGAACCTGGCCTTCCTCAATCACGTGTATGAGGGCCTGACGCGCTATACGCCGGAGTTCAAGGTCGAGCCGGCGCTCGCCACCAGCTGGGAGATGGTCAAGGACAAGGTCTGGCGCTTCCACCTGCGTAAGGGCGTGAAGTTCCATAATGGCGCCGAGTTCAACGCCGATGACGTCGTCGCCTCCATGGCCCGTGTCAGCCATCCGACCTCGCCGCTGCGCGGCAACATTCCGGCCTATGTCTCGACCACCAAGGTCGACGACTACACGGTCGACATCGAAGTCAATTCGCCGAACCCGCTGTTCCTCAACGACATGACCAACATCTTCATGTTCGACAAGGACTGGCTGGTCGACAACAAGTCCGAACTGCCGACCGATGTCGGCTCCAAGGTTGAAGGCTACGCCACCTACAACACCAACGGCACCGGCCCGTTCAAGGTCGAGTCGCGCGTGCCGGACAGCAAGACCGTTCTCATCAAGAACGACGGCTGGTGGGATACGCCGAAGCACAATCTCGACCGCATCGAATTCATGCCGATCACCTCGGCCGCAACCCGCGTTGCGGCGCTGCTTTCGGGCGAAATCGATCTGACCGACGGCGCGCCGGTGCAGGATCTCGAGCGCCTGAAGAGTTCGCCGGAGATCAAGGTCATCGAGCGTACGGACCTGCGCACCGTGCACATGGTCTTCAACCGCCACGAGACCTTTGCCGACGGTCGCGAAAACTTCTTTAACAACATCAAGGTGCGCCAGGCGATCGACCATGCCATCGACCGCCAGCTGATCTTCAAGCGGGTGATGCGCGGCAAGTCGCATGTCGCCGGTACCATGGTTGCTCCGGAAATCCCGGGCTACAGCGCCGAACTCGACGTGCCGACCGCCTATGATCCGGAACTCTCCAAGAAGCTGCTCGAAGAGGCCGGCGCTGTCGGCAAGGAGTTCACGCTCGTCTGCATGAACGACGAAAGCGTCAACGAGGAAGACGTCTGCAGCGCGCTCGTCTCGATGCTGTCGCGCGTCGGTCTGAAGCCGACCCTCGACATCGGTCCGCGCGCCGTACAGGCGCCGAAGCGCGCCGGCGGCAAGTCCGACGCCTACATGATCGGCTGGGCCAACGAGCCGACGCTCGACGCCTATTCGATCCTGGTTCAGGTTCTCTCGACCCGTGAAGGCGCGGCCGGCGTCGCCAACTATGGCGGCTGGTCCTATCCGGCACTCGACGCGATGGTGAAGAAGGCCGCGCTCGAGATGGATCACGACAAGCGTCTGGCGATCGAAACCGAGGCGCTGAAGTTCGCCAAGGATGAGGTCATCATGATCCCGTTGCACCAGCAGCCGATGGCCTGGGCAATGTCGAAGAACGTCACGGACGTGACCATTCGGGCCGACAACAAGCCGCGTCACTGGCTGACCCGTATCGGCGATTGAGTTTTCTTGCCCCGGCGGAGATTGCTCTGCCGGGGCTCCTCATTCAGCGAGAAACCCAATGATTGTCTTTCTCATCAAGCGGCTGGCCAATGCCGTGCTGGTCATGCTCGCCGTTGCGCTGCTCGCCTTCCTGATCTTCCGCTTCGCCGGGGATCCGGTCGAGCTGATGGCCAACGAGCAGATGTCGCAGGCCGACCGTATCGAGCTGCGCGAAAAGCTCGGGCTCAACGATTCCTTCCTCACCCAGTTCGGCCGCTTCGTCGGCAATGCGGCACAGGGCGATTTCGGCATCAGCTACCGCAACGGCCAGGACGTGATGAAGCTCATTGCCGAGCGCTTCCCGGCAACGATGGAACTGGCGCTGGTCGCGACCGTCCTGTCGCTTCTGATTGGTCTTCCACTCGGCGTCCTGACCGCAATCCACCGAGGGCGATGGTATTCCGAGGGGCTGCAATTCGTCAGTATCATCGGCGTCTCCTTGCCGAGCTTCGTCGTCGGCATTCTTTTGATCCTCGTCTTCGCCGTGACGTTCGGTCTCGTTCCCGCCTTCGGGCGCGGCGACGTGGTGCAGCTCGGTTGGTGGAGCACCGGCCTGCTGACGCCGTCCGGCCGCGCTTCGCTGCTCCTGCCGTCTCTCGCGCTTGCGCTCTACCAGATCACCCTGGTCATGCGCCTGGTGCGCGCAGAAATGATGGAAGTGCTGCGCTCCGACTTCATCAAGTTCGCTCGCGCGCGTGGCGTACCGCGGTGGCGGATCTATTTCCGGCATGCGCTCCGGAACTGTCTGATGCCTGTTGTCACCATGACGGCGATGAATTTCGGTTCGCTGATCGCCTTCGCGCTGATCACCGAAACCGTGTTCCAGTGGCCGGGCATGGGCATGCTCTTCATCCAGGCGGTCACCTTCCTCGATATGCCGGTCATGGCGGGCTATCTCTGCATCGTCTCCTTCATCTTCGTCACGCTCAACACGCTCGTCGATATCGCCTATGCGGTCATCGATCCGCGGTTGCGCGATGCAACCCGCTGAGGTCGTTGCCATGACAGATCACGTCCAGCAAACCACACCGGCGCGGAAGCCTTCGCGGCTTGCCCGCTGGCGCCAGAGCGATCTCTGGTGGTCCTTCACCCACAAGCCTTCGGCAATCATCGGCGCGATCATCCTTACGTTCCTGATCGTGACCGCCTTTGCAGCACCTTTGATTGCGCCGCAGAACCCCTTCGATCCGGCCCAGCTCGAGCTCTGGAACTCGGAGCTGCCGCCGATCTGGGAAGCCGATGGCCAGTGGCCCTATGTGCTCGGCACGGACACGCAAGGGCGCGACATGCTCTCGGCCATTCTCTATGGCTCGCGCATCTCGATCCTGATCGGCGTCGCCTCGGTCGTGCTTTCGCTCGCCGTCGGGCTTAGCCTCGGCCTCGTTGCCGGCTATTTCGGCCGCTTCATCGACAACTTCCTGATGCGCATCGGCGACGTGCTTCTGTCGATCCCGACCATCCTGATCGCGATCCTCGTCAGCGCCGTCGCGCGCCAGATGCTGCCGCCGGAACTCAGGGATGTCGGCTCCGCCGCCGTTCTGGTGCTGGCGATCACGCTCAGCGCCTGGGTGCAATATGCTCGTACCGTGCGTGCCCAGACGATCGTCGAACGCGGCAAGGAATATGTGCAGGCCGCGCGTCTTCTAAAAACGCCGGCGCGGCGGATCATGCTGAAGCATATCCTGCCGAACACGCTGACACCGATCATGGTCGCTGCGACCCTCAACTTCGGCATGGCGATCCTGACGGAAGCGACGCTTTCGTTCCTCGGCATCGGCATGCCGCCGAGCCAGCCGAGCCTCGGAACGCTGATCCGTCTCGGCAACCAGTTCCTGTTTTCGGGCGTATGGTGGGTGGTACTCTTCCCCGTCGTCCAGCTTTGCCTTCTCGTCGTCTCGGTCAACCTTCTCGGTGACTGGCTGCGCGATGCGCTCAATCCGAAATTGAGGTGAATGATGTCCAATCTCCTGATCCGTAACGTCAGGCCCAACGCCGGCGAAGCGACCGACATCCTGGTGCGCGACGGCAAAATCGCCGCCTTCGGCAAGGGGCTTGCCGCCGATGGCGTGGCCGTGGAAGACGGCAGCGGCCATATCGTGATCTCCGGTCTGATCGAGGCGCATACCCATCTCGACAAGTCGGTCTGGGGCATGCCCTGGCACGTCAACGCCAAGACCGCGACGCTGCGCGAACGCATCGATTTCGAGCGCGAGAAGCGTCTGGAAATCGGCATCGATCCGCACCGCCAGTCCATGCGCCAGGCGATCATGCTGTCCGCCAATGGTGCAAGCCACATCCGCAGCCATGTCGACATCGACACCACCCATGGCCTCCGGCTGATGGAAGGCATCATCGAAACCCGCCAGGCGCTGAAGGATGTCATCGATATCGAGATCGTCGCCTTTCCGCAGTCGGGCCTCGTCACCCGGCCCGGTACTGTGGAACTGCTCGACCAGGCTCTGAGCAATGGCGCTGAAGTCCTTGGCGGCATTGATCCCTGCGGCATCGACCGCGACCCGAAGGGCCATCTCGACGCGATCTTCGGTCTTGCCGAGAAACATGGAAAGCCGATCGACATACACCTGCATGAGCAGGGCGAGCTCGGCGCCTTCAGCATGGAAATGATGTTCGAACGCATTCGCGCGCTCGGCATGCAGGGTAAGGTGGCGATCAGCCATGCCTTTGCGCTTGGCGCACCGGATTATCTGCGCGTCGGCGGCCTGATCGAACAGATCGCCGAACTCGACATTCGTATCGTCACCACCGGCTCGCCGTCCTCGACCGTGCCGTCGATCCTGCGTCTGAAGGATGCCGGCGTGAAGGTTGCTGCCGGTTGCGACGGTATCCGCGACACCTGGGGCCCGTGGGGCCAGCCCGACATGATGGACCGTGCCCGAATTCTCGGCATGAAGAACGGCCTGCGCCGCGACGTCGATCTGGAACATGCGCTTTACGTCTGCTCCAAGGGCGGCGCCGACGTCATGGATATCGAGGGCTATGGCCTCGAGGTCGGCTGTGACGCCGATTTCACCCTGCTTACTGGTGAGACGCTGGCGCATGCCGTTGTCGACGTCGCGCCACGGCCTCTGGTCGTCAAGCGTGGCCGTGTTGTCGCGCGCAACGGCGTTGCGGAGGTTGCGATCCCATGACCAGCATCAAAGATCTGCCACTCGGCCAACGGACCGAAGGACGCACGCTTCTGACAGCGCAATGGGTGCTCGGGCACCGCGACGGTTCGCACCGGCTGATCCCGAACGGCGAGGTCGTCATCGAAGGCGGCACGCTGCTCTATGTCGGCCCCCGCTTCGAGGGAGAGGTAGCACGCCGCATCGATCTCGGCGCTGCCATGATCAGCCCCGGCCTGATCGACCTGGACGCGCTCTCCGATCTCGACACGACGATCCTTGCGATCGATCATCAGCCTGGCTGGGCCAAGGGTCGCGTCTGGCCGCTGAGCTACATCGAGCGCGGCCCCTATGAGATGTATACGCAGGACGAACTGGCGTTCCAGAAGCGTTTCGCCTTCGCGCAGCTTCTCCTGAACGGCATCACCACCGCGGCGCCGATCGCCTCGCTCTTCTATCGCGAATGGGGCGAGACCGTTGCTGAATTCGCGGCCGCATCCGACGCGGCAGGTGACCTCGGTCTTCGCGTCTATCTGAGCCCGGCCTATCGCGCCGGCGGCATGATGGTCACGGCGCCGGGCCAACTCGAAGCGATCTTCGACGAGGCAAGGGGCCTGAAGGGCCTCGACGACGCGATCGGTTTTATCCGCGAGCATGAAGGCCGCCATGGGGGGCTAGTGAAGGGGCTGCTCGCCCCTGATCGGGTGGAAACCTGCACCGAGAAACTGCTGGTGCGCACCGCCGATGCGGCGCGCGACCTCAATTGCCCGATCCGGCTTCACGCCGCACAGGGCACGATGGAAGTCGACACCGTCCGCCGTCTGCATGGCAAGACGGCGCCGGAATGGCTGGCGAGCTTCGGTTTCTTGAGCGACCGTCTGATTGCGCCGCACGCAACGCAGGCGACCGACAACGATCTGCGTCTCTATGCCGAAAATGGGGTGAGCATCGTGCACTGCCCGCTGGTTTCGGCCCGCGGCGGCAGCACGCTGAACTCGTTCCGCTCGGTGAAGGCCCGCGGCGTGAACATTGCCATGGGCACAGACACCACGCCGCCGGACATGCTGATGAACCTGCTGGTCGGCCTGATCGCTGCCCGCGTCGTCGAAGGCGACCCGTCAGCGGTCAGCTGCGCCGATCTCTTCGATGCCGCGACACTTGGTGGCGCCAAGGCGCTCGGCCGCTCGGATCTCGGTCGCCTGGAAGCGGGCGCCCGTGCCGATATCGCCGTCTTCGATCTCATGGACCATCATATGGCGCCGGCGATCGATCCGATCACGACGCTCGTCGTCGGTGGTTCCGGACGTGTCACCAAGGCGGTCTTCGTCGATGGCCGTCTGTCGATGCGCGATGGCGAGGTGGCAGGTTTCGACATGAACGCGGCCCGCGCGCAGGCGCAGGTCCAGTTCGATGGCCTGATCGCCAAGTATCCGGAGCGGAGCTTCGGCCATCCGCCGGTCAGCGAGATCTTCCCGCCGAGCTACCCATTGGAGGTACAGCGATGACTGAACATGCCTCATCGGCCGTGCTCGACGTGCGCGGTCTCTGCGTCGAATTCCCTGGCCGCCATGGAACGGTGCAGGCGCTGTCCGACGTTTCGCTCAGCATTCGCCCCGGCGAAATTCTCGGCGTCGTCGGTGAATCCGGCGCCGGAAAGTCGATGACCGGCCTTGCCGTCCAGGGTCTTCTGGAGCCGCCTGGCCGCATTTCCGGCGGTGAGGTCTGGGTCGGCGGCCGCCGCATCGACCAGCTCGACGACAAGCAGATGCAGCAGGTCCGCGGCCGGCAGATCGGCGCGATCTTCCAGGATCCGCTGACGTCGCTGAACCCACTCTTCACCGTCGGAGCCCAGCTTGTCGAGACGATCCGTCTCCACTTGAAGCTGTCCAGGGCCGATGCCAAGGCGCGTGCCATCCAGCTCCTGAAGGAAGTCGGCATTCCCGCGCCCGAGGCACGCTACGATCACTATCCGCATCAGTTCTCGGGCGGCATGCGCCAGCGCGTCGTCATCGCCCTGGCACTCGCCGCTGAACCGAAGCTGATCATTGCCGACGAGCCGACGACGGCGCTCGACGTCTCGATCCAAGCGCAGATCACCTCGCTGCTTCGCCGTCTTTGCGACGATCACGGAACGGCGGTCATGCTCGTCACCCACGACATGGGCGTGATTGCCGAGACGGCCGATCGCGTGGCGGTCATGTATGCCGGGCGTCTCGTCGAAATCGGCCCTGTGGCCGAGGTACTGAAAAACGCCCGCCATCCCTATACGCGCGGCCTGATGGGCTCGATCCCGGCGCTCGGCCGCCGCGTCGAGCGGCTGAACCAGATCGACGGTTCCATGCCGCGGCTGAACGCGATCCCCGCCGGCTGCGCCTTCAATCCGCGCTGCCCGGATGCCGGACCGCGCTGCCGCAAGGATCGGCCCGAACCGGCGCCGGTCGGGACCGGCGTCGCCGCATGCTGGCTCAATGCAGGAGGAGTGCTATGAGTGATGCCCTGACGGTCAACGACCTGACCTGCAACTTCGACGTTTCGGCACCCTGGCTGAACCGGGTGATCGAGCGCAAACCGCGGCAGTTCGTGCGCGCCGTGGATGACATCAGCTTTACCGTACCCATGGGCGGCTGTCTGAGCCTTGTCGGCGAATCCGGCTGCGGCAAGTCGACGGTGGCGCGGCTGGTCACCGGCCTCTATCGCGCCAGCGAAGGCGAGGTGCGGTTCGCACCGAGCAAGAACGGCGAGCCGCTCTCGGCTCAGATGATCTTCCAGGATCCCTATGCCAGCCTCAATCCGCGCTGGCGGGTGCGCAACATCATCGCCGAACCGCTGCGGGAGTTGAAGCTGCGCAACTCCGAAGCCGAGATCATGGAACGGGTCGGCGAACTGTTGACGATCGTCGGCCTTGCGCCCTCCGATGGCGCCAAGTTCCCGCATGAGTTTTCGGGCGGCCAGCGCCAGCGCATCTCGATCGCCCGCGCGCTTGCCGGCGAGCCCGAGTTCCTCGTCTGCGACGAGCCGACCTCTGCGCTCGACGTTTCGGTCCAGGCGCAGATCCTCAACCTCATGCGCAAGCTGCAGGACGAGATGGGGCTGACCTATCTCTTCATCAGCCACGACATGAGCGTGGTACGCCACATGTCGGATCGCATCGCGGTCATGTATCTCGGGCGCATCGTCGAGGAAGCGGACACAGAAACGCTGTTTGCCAATCCGCGGCATCCCTACACCCAGCTGCTGTTGGAGACGATCCCGGATATCACCCATCCGAAGCGCGGGCGCAGCATTGCGGCAAGCGAAGTGCCGAGCCCGCTGAACCCGCCGTCCGGCTGTACCTTCCATCCGCGTTGCCCGTTTGCAGACGATCGCTGCAAGAGCGAGCGGCCCGAGATGCGCAGTTTCGCTGACGGCTCGCGTGCCGCCTGCCACCGCATCGAAGAAACGGTGAAGGCGATCAACGCAGCGTAACGCCGACATCTTTCCCTGAAGCCTTGGGCTCCGTGTCGTGCCAGTCGCGGAGCCTCTTTTTTTGCCGCCGGCAAGTTTCAGTCTTTGCTCCGGGCAAATCGCACGCCCCTTTCGCACCGCTGTCGTGCGGCAAATGCTAGGCTGCTAACCGGAATTCAACGAAATAGACCGATGACCATTCCCGGGCTCCAACACTCACGTTAGGGTAGGGGCCGATGGCCGGAGGCATCCCGCTTGGGACATCCGGCCGGGATCGAAATGCGTTGATTTGAAGAGTTGGCCTATGAACACGACCTCCGACACCGATTTCCCCATCCTCAATGCCGTTGAAGCCCGCGTTCTCGGATGCCTGATCGAGAAGAAGGAAACGACGCCCGACGTCTATCCGCTGACGCTCAATTCGGCGCATTCGGCTGCCAACCAGAAAACGGCGCGCGATCCCGTCATGGCGCTCGAACAGGTCGAGATCCACCGCGCGCTCTCGTCCCTGGCGCAGAAGGGATTGGTCCGGCAGGCGTTTGCCTCGCGGGTCGAGCGCTACGAGCACCTCGCAGCCAACCGTTTTTCACTGACGTCGCCGCAGATCGTCGTGCTCGGCCTGCTTCTGCTTCGCGGGCCCCAGACAGCCTACGAGCTTTGGGCGCGCAGCGAGCGCATGGCACGGTTCTCGTCGGTCGAGGAGCTGAAGGACAATCTGGATCTGATGATGGGCCGCCGGCCGCCGCTCATCGTGCAACTGAACCGGGGTGCCGGCCAGCGCGAGGACCGGTTCGCGCATCTGTTGTGCGGTGAAGTCGAGCAGCCTGCCGAAAGGGCCGTCGTGTCTTCGGCGCCGAGCGGCTCGGCTTTATCGGCCCTCGAAGAACGACTGGAAGCGCTTGAGCGGAAGGTGGCGACGCTCGAGGAGCAGCTCGACGCCCTGACGCGCTGAAAGCGTCAAGCTTCGGAATATAATGTCACCGGGCGCGCCATGTGCGTCCGGTGACATATTGGGATGCGCTCAGCTGGCGTCGACCAACCGGCAGGCCGGTGTTTCCTTGGCACGCGGATAGTCGTAGGCGCCCACCTTAGAGGTGGCATAGCCGCCGCCGACCAGCGCTTCGGCAAGCTTCACGGCCGCCGTTACGCCGTCGATCACGGGCATGCCGGTGCGCGCCTTCAGCCGGTCGCAGAGCTCGGACATGCCGGCGCAGCCGAGGATGATCGCTTCCGCGCCATCCTCCTGGCGTGCTTTCAGGATTTCCTGAACCAGCATCTCCTCGGTGTGGGCAAGATCCTCCTCCAGCGCCAGCACGGGCATGTCGACCGAGCGCACCTTGCGGCAGCGATGGCCGGCACCATAGGCCTCGGCCAGATCCTCGATGATCGGCACGGAGCGGGGCAGGGTGGTGATGATCGTGAAACGGGTCGCGATGTTCATCGCTACCTGCACGGCCGCCTGACAGATGCCGATGACCGGACCGCGGGCAATCTCGCGAGCAGCGCCGAGGCCGGGATCGTCGAAGCAGGCAATCACATAGGCATCAACGCCGCGCGCTTCGCCCTTGCGGATCTCCGCAAGCATCGCCGGCACCGCCATCGCTTCGTCCGCATGGCCTTCGATGCTGGCCGGGCTCGATGTCGGGTTGATCGATTCGAGCTGGGTGTCGGATGCGGCGACGCGCTCGGCGCTGCGGTGCGCCTGTTCGGTCATCGAGCGGGTGGAGTTCGGATTGATCAGCAGGATGCGCATGGATCAGCTCGTCTTCCGCATGGCGTTTGCAAGGGGGGCATAGGCGGCAATGTCGGGCGTCGGCATGACGAATTGACGATCCGATGTAATGTAGTTGTTGGCGTGCAGCCGTGCGATCGGCTGGTATTGGGACGGGTCGACGTAGCGGCCCTCCTCGTCGAGGCAGTCCTTGCGCACGTGCATATGCACGACCTCGCCGAGAACGATGACACGGCGGTCGTATTCGATGAGCCGTTCGACGCGGCATTCCATCGAGCAGGGCGACTCGACGATACGGCGGGCGCCGACCTTGAGGCCGTCAGCCGCTGTCAGTCCGGCGATTGCCACTTCGTCGACATCCGGCTCGAAGGACAGGCCGCAGACCAGCATCTGGTCGGCGATCGCCATGTCCACCATGTTGACGACGAACTCGTTGGTGCG
Organism: Ensifer sp. ZNC0028; assembly: GCF_000799055.1. Taxonomy (NCBI): domain Bacteria; kingdom Pseudomonadati; phylum Pseudomonadota; class Alphaproteobacteria; order Hyphomicrobiales; family Rhizobiaceae; genus Ensifer; species Ensifer sp. ZNC0028. The sequence continues at coordinate 23,186 of NZ_JTLA01000098.1, read as the reverse complement.
CCGGATATTGGCGACCGTGTCCTTCTCTTCCCCGTTCGGGCGGGTCTGGATACCGAGAATGACGATCGGCGGGTCGTGCGAGAAGACGTTGAAGAAACTCATCGGCGCGGCATTGTCCTGTCCGCTCGGCGAGAGCGTCGAGACCAGCGCGATCGGTCGCGGGCCGATAAAGTTCGTCAGCAGGCGGTAACGGTCCTGGGCCGGCAGTTCTGTGAAATCGAAGTCCATCGGAGCTCTCAATTGGCGCCGCGGCTCGGCTTTTCTGCCGGTCGCACGGTCGTGTTTAAGCGGTTGCCATTGCACATCAAGTTGCGGTACACAATATTGTCTACAATTTTGTAGTCAATATCTAACTGCAGCGGATGGAATTGACTTTGAGCGCCGCACGGCGAGAGTAAGCGAACGGCTAAGGGAGATTTCATGTATAACGCGGACGAAGTCGCCGGTGCTCCGACGGCGATCATTTGCGAGAAGATCTGGCTTGCGATTGCAGAGCGTCGGCTACGGCCGGGAACGCGATTGAAAGAAGAACAACTTGCCGAAATATTCTCCGTCAGCAGGGCGCGCATCCGCCAGGCACTGACCGCCCTTGAGCGCGATGGCCTGGTGACGATCATGCCGAACCGAGGCGCCTTCGTCTCCGAGCCTTCGGTAGACGAGGCACGCGATGTCTTCGTTGCCCGCAGGGCGATCGAGCAGCGCGTTGTCGAGCGGCTTTGCGAGCGCGCCAATCCCAAGGATATCGTCCGGTTGCGCGCCCATATCGAAGAGGAGCGCATTGCCGGTCGGTCCGGCAATCTCTCTGATATCGTTCGGCTTTCCGGCGGTTTCCACCTGTTGCTCGCGGAGCTTTCGGGTTCTGCCTTCCTATTCGGCATCCTGCGAGACCTCGTGTCCCGGACATCCCTGATCACAGCGATGTACCGGTCGAACCACCTGCACAATTGCGGGCCGGACGAGCACCTGGCCGTGGTCGAGTTCATCGCTTCTCGCGATGTGGCGAGCGCGATCAAGGAGATGGCCGAGCACCTGAACCATGTGGAAGCGGAACTGGATCTGGACGAGGAGAAGGACCAGCCCCGCGATCTTCGCACCGCATTGCTTTGATGCGGCGCGCGCGACCTATTGCACCGCACTTTAGAGGAGGCGGTGCCTGCCAGCAGACTGAAGGAAGATATGACCAACCGTAGTTACTATGCGCCGCATGGCGGCAACCCGCCCCAAACCCAACTGCTTTCGGATCGCGCGGTCTTCACCGAAGCCTATGCGGTGATTCCGAAGGGGACGATGATGGACATCGTCACCAGCTATCTGCCGTTTTGGGACAAGACCCGGCTGTGGATACTGTCCCGGCCGCTCTCCGGTTTTGCTGAAACATTTTCACAATATATCATGGAAATCGCTCCGGGCGGCGGTAGTGACAAGCCGGAACTCGACGCGGGCGCCGAAGGCGCGATCTTCGTCGTTGAAGGCGAATTGACCATCACGCTCGACGGCAAGGCGCACAACATGCAGCCGGGCGGTTTCGCCTTCATCCCGCCGGCGAGCAACTGGACCGTTCGCAACGGAAGCGAAGCGACGGTTCGTTTCCACTGGGTGCGCAAGGCCTACGAATACGTCGATGGCCTGCCCGTGCCGGAAGCCTTCTTCACCAACGAGGCGGATATCACACCGTCGCCGATGCCCGGCACCGAAGGCAAGTGGGCGACGACCCGCTTCGTCGATCCGACTGACTTGCGCCACGACATGCACATGACCATCGTCACCTTCGAGCCCGGCGCGATCATTCCCTTTGCCGAGACGCACGTCATGGAGCACGGCCTCTATGTGCTCGAAGGCAAGGCGGTCTACCGGCTCAATCAGGACTGGGTCGAGGTCGAGGCCGGCGACTACATGTGGCTGCGCGCCTTCTGCCCGCAGGCCTGCTACGCCGGCGGCCCGGGCAAGTTCCGCTACCTGCTCTACAAGGACGTGAACCGCCACATGAAGCTGCGCTCGCGTTAAGCGGGCCCACGCCCGGATAGACAAAACCGCGCGTTCCCAGGAACGCGCGGTTTTTCTTTGTAGTCAGCCGACTATGGCGCCGCCTGCATCCCTTTGTTCAACGCAAGGGGCGCCGCCTGTTCAGTCCACCAGTTGCGGATCCGCCGGCTGCAGGCTGCGTGGCTGGAGACGCCTGAGCGTGTTGCCCGTCGGGTTCTTGTCGAGGTGCAGCACGCGGGGAAAGAAGTCGCTGCCGCGCTCGGTGCGTCCGATGTTGACGATCGCCACGCCCTGAAGCTCGTCGTCCATGAATTTCAGGACGCGCTGGTAGGCATCATCTTCGAGCGTGTCGAGTGCTTCGTCGATGATCAGCCAGCGGGGCTTGTGCAGGCTGAGCCTCGCGATGGCCAGAAGTCGCTGCTCGGCCTCGCTGAGATTCATCTGCTTTCGCGCATCCTGTTCGAGCCGGCCGCTGAGCCGCCCAAGGCCGACCTTGGAGAGAACGGCGGCAAGTTCGCCCTTGCTGTAGGTATCGGGCGGGCTTGGATAGGCGAGCACTTCTCCAAGCGTGCCGGGCGGGAAATAGGGAGATTTCGGCACGAAGGCGAGGCCGTCGTCCACAGGCAGCGCGATGCGGCCGTGCCCCCAGGGCCAGAGCCCCGCGATCGCGCGGAAGAACGGCGCCTTTTCCACCTCGGGAGCGCCGGTGACGAGCACACGCTCGCCCGGATCGATGGTGACGCTCGGCTCGCGAAGCTTGATGCATCCGGTCGGCGAGACGATCTCGATGTTGTCGAAGCTCATCTGCGGCGTATCGGAGGTTTTGAAGTCGATGCGCTTGTCGCCCTCATGCCGTTCGTCGGTCATCAGGAGCGCGGAGCGGAAGGCGGCGACGCGCAGCAACGTGGCGCGCCAGTCGGCGATCGCGCCTATATTGTCGACGAACCAGCGCAGCGACGCATGCACCTGGTTGAAGGCGCCGACGGCCATCATCAGCCCACCGAAGCTGAGGTCGCCGGCGAAATAGACCGGTGCGGCAATGACGATCGGCGCAACCACGGTGATCCAGCCATAGCCGCCGGTCACCCAGGTGAGCCGCGTGACCGCGCGCAGCAGGCCGTAGCTGATCTCGAGCACCGAGGCGAGATCGCGTTGCAGCCGCTTTTTCTCGTTGGCTTCGCCCGACGAAAGCGACACGGCTTCGATATGCTCGTTGACCCGCATCAGCGAGAAACGCAGCGCCGCCTCCCGGGCGTAATGTTCGCCATTCAGCGCGACCAGGGGCCGGCCGACGAGCCAGCTCAGCCAGGAAGCCGTCCCCGCATAGAGGATCGCCGCCCAGACCATGTAGCCGGGGATGGCGAAGGAATAGCTCGCGACATGGAAGACGAAACCGTCCGATAGCGACCACAGCACGCCGATGAAGCTCACCAGCAGGATGCCGGATTGGAAGAGGCCGATCGAAAGTCCGGCCGAGAGGTCGGTCAGGTGGCGCGCATCCTCATGGATGCGCTGGTCCGGGTTGATGCCGATAGCGCCCGCATTCGCCAGCCGGAACGCCCGGGTCGGGCGCATCCATTCGGTAATCAGGTCCTGGGTCAGGCCTTCCCGCAAGCGCAGCTTGATGACCTGGCCGAGCCAGGTTTGCAGAACGTTGAGGACGAGAAGGACGCCGGCGATCTGGGCGAAGACGACGAGTTGATGGAGAAAGGCCGGAAGGTCGCGTCGCTCGAGCGTGTCGTAGAACGGCTTGTACCATCGGTTGAGGATGATCTGACCAAAGGCTGTCACAACGATGACAACGATGATGCTTATGCTCAGCCAGATGATCTTGTTGCGCAGTGGCGAGGCCATGAAGGCCCGATGCATCATCCGCAATTGATCACCGAGGGATTGTTCGTCGCTAGGCTCTATCCGGCCACTAACTTCGCCGTTCGTCCGGTTCGACATCGGTGCGAATCTCTCCTTCCCGGTCTCCTCAATGAGAATATAGCCTGCCTTACCCTCTCTCCCTAGCGCGGATTGTCTGCGCCCACATGTAACCGCGGTCACTGCGCGCCCCGTAAAGCCCGATATGCTTTGAAAGCCCTGCCTTCGCGGCACTGAGAAAGTTGATTTGTAACCGCGTGCAGAGAGTTCATAGTTTTGTGAACGAGGTCGAAAACGGCACTGAGGGAGGAACCTGCATGTCGGCGCATCTCGATCAAATCCGCGACCAACAAAGAGAGACCTGGGACCGCTTCTCCGCCGGCTGGAAGAAGTGGGACGCACTTGTGCTCGGCTGGCTTGCTCCCTTCGGCGAGGCGATGATCCGGCAGGCGGCGATCAAGGACGGCGACCAGGTGCTCGACGTTGCCGCCGGCACCGGCGAGCCGGGTCTGACGGTGGCCGCGTCGATCCCGAAGGGTCGCGTGACCGTTACCGATCTCTCCGATCGCATGCTGCAGGTGGCGACGGAAAATGCCTGGCATCGCGGTCTGACGAATTTTGAAACGAGGGTCTGCGATGCCGGGGCGTTGCCGTTTGCGGACGCGACATTCGACGCCGTCCTCTGCCGCTTCGGCTTCATGTTCTTTCCCGATGTTGCCGCGGCTGCCCAGCAGTTGACGCGGGTCGCAAAGCCCGGGTCGCGTGTTTGCGCCGCCGTCTGGGGCGCACCGGAAAAGAACGCCTGGGCTACGACCATCATGGCGACGATTGCCCGCCACGTCGAAATGCCGAAACCACCCGCCGGCGCGCCCGGCCTGTTTCGTTGCGCGCCCGAGGGCCTCATGAAGGCCGTCTTCGAGGATGCAGGCCTGCGGGATGTCCGCCAGGAGGAGGTGACCACCACGATGGTCCACGAGACCCCGGAGGACTACTGGGCCTTCATGACCGAGATCGCCGCTCCCGTCGTTGCCGGACTGGCACAGGCGGACGACGAGACCCGCACGCGCATCCGCAGCGAGGTTCTCGATCTGGCGAGCCAGGCGATGCGGGCGGGCAAGATGGAACTGCGCTCGACGGCAACGATCATCGCCGGCACGCGACCATAAAAGAAGGGAGCGACGGGGAGGGAGGTTTCCATGGACAAGCGGTCGGCAACGTCCAGCGGGGTGGAGGAAACGCTCGATCCGAAAGACTGGGCTGAACTGCGGGCTCTGTCGCATCGCATCGTCGACGATGCGATCGACTATCTGAGCGGGGTCAGGGACCGGCCGGTGTGGCGCAACATGCCCGATACGGTACGCGAGAGCTTTTCGGCCCCGCTCCCCAGAGCGCCAAGGCCGCTTGACGAGATCTACGCGTCGGTCGCGAAAAACGTGCTCGGCTATCCCATGGGCAACATCCACCCGCGCTTCTGGGCCTGGTACATGGGATCGGGCAATTTCACCGGTGCTCTGGGCGAGTTTCTGGCAGCCGTTCAGGGATCGAACGTCGGCGGCGGCAATCACGCCGCCGCGCTCATGGACCAGCAGGTCGTCAACTGGTGCAAGGAAATGCTGGGGTTTCCCGCGTCGGCCAGCGGCAGCCTCGTCAGCGGCGGCTCCGTCGCCAACATTGTCGGCCTGACGGTCGCCCGCAACGTCAAGGCCGGCGTCGATGCGCGCGCGCGTGGCATCGGCGATCGCTCACTTTGCTTCTACGGATCCGACCAGATTCACAGTTGCCATCGCAAGGCGGTGGAACTGCTTGGCCTCGGCGACCAGGCCTTGAGGCGCATCGCGACCGATGCGGAATTGCGCATCGATATCGTCGCCCTACGCCGCGCGATCGAGCAGGATCGCGCGGCCAGCCGGCTGCCGGTCTGCATCATCGCCAATGCCGGAACGGTGAATACCGGCGCCATCGATGACATCCAGGCCCTGGCGGATCTCGCCGCAGAGTTTGGCCTCTGGCTCCACGTCGACGGCTGTATCGGCGCTCTGCTAAGGATCGCGCCCGAGAATGCCTGGCGCGTGGCCGGCATCGAAAGGGCCGATTCGATCGCGCTCGATCCGCACAAGTGGCTGCATGCGCCCTTCGAGGCGGGCTGCGTTCTCGTTCGTGATGCGGCCGCGCACCGCGGCACCTTCGCCGTTACGCCGGAATATCTGGAGTCCACCGTGCGCGGCCTCGCCTCGGCGCCCTGGCTCTATGACTATGGCCTGCAGACGTCGCGTGGTTTTCGTGCCCTGAAAATCTGGATGTCGCTGATGGAGCACGGCATCGAGAAGTTTGGCCGCCTCGTCGACCAGAACGTTGCTCAAGGCCATTATCTGAGCAGCCTCATCGAGGTCGAGCCGCGGCTCGAGCTGGTGGCGCCGACCAACATCAACATCGTCTGCTTTCGCTTCCGATCGGAGGATATGCCGGCCGAGGGATTGAAGGCGTTGAACACGGAAATCATGCTCCGGCTCCAGGACGAAGGCACCGCCGTCATCTCCGACACCACGGTGCACGGGGAACACTGCCTGCGCGTGGCGATCAACAACCATCGGACGCGACGGGAGGATCTGGACCTCTTCGTGCAGGAAGTCGTCAGGCTCGGACGAGAGATTGCCGCCGGTGGCGGCATCGGCTGACGCGTAGTCATGCATGGCTGCAAGTGTCACCGCGTTGCGGCTGGCTCTTGCGCGGGTGCGATTTGTGGCATCGACGTGGCTTGAAGCAGTCGTACCATCTCGGCGATCGCGGCCTCCCGCGGCGGATCCTTGCCGGCCGCATAGGCAAGCGGCAACGCCACTTGTAAATCCGGCGCAATGCCAACCCCCTCAAGCCGCAGCTCGTCGCCGATGACCGCATCCGAAACCGCGACTTCCAGGAGACTGTCGTCCGGCAGGACATAGGCGCGGCCGGCAAGCAGGGCACCGGCCGTCCTCTCGCCGACAAGCGGGATCGCATGCTGCCGCAGCGTGTAGGCGAAGAGTTCGAGGCCGCTGCGGGTTCCCCTGTCGATGAGCGCGACAACTGGTTTTTGCCAGCGGAAATTCGCAAGCGTGGCCTCTCCCCGACGCGGTATCAGCCGGAACGTCGGCGTGCCACCGACCAGGAACTCGGCTGCGTCCGCCGGGCCGCCGCCCCAGCGGCCGCGCAGATCGACGACGAGCCCGTCCGCATCCTTCAAGCGGCCGCTCGAAAGCGCCTCGGCGACGAGATCGAGCCCGTCTCGCGTGGAAAGGGTCCAGAGCCGCACATAGCCGATCTTCCGGCCGCCGGTCTCGACCAGTGCGATACTCTCTTCGATCGCGCGTTCGAACATCGGGAGTGGCCGCAAACTCTCCACCGGAACCTGCAGCAACAATGGCTCCGCATCGCGGTGGCGGCGGAGCCGGATTTCGACCGATCGGCCGACCTTGCCTTCGAAGGACCCGATCTCCCGATAAGCCTGCTCGTCGACCGACAGGATTTCGTCGCCGACGAGCAGGCCGGCCTTTTTCGCAGCCGACCCGTCATAGACATCGCTGACGAACCGCTGCCCGTTCTCAACCGTCGTCACCATGCCGATGCCGGGATAGCGCGCAGCGCCATCCGGCGGAAAGAGACGCCGCATATCATCACGGATGGCGAAGCGGAAAATGTCGGCGAGCTCGAAATAGTCGATCGTGTCGGTCTTGAAGCGCCCGGTGTGCGAAACCTTGAGACTTGCAAGAACGGACGTGATGGCCGCATCGACGCGCGACGCCGGGCTCGTCCTCGATAGTGCCGTCACGGGATTTGCGATCTCAGCCTCGGCGGCGGCATTGAAGTGATCGAGCGCCTTGCCGTCATAGAAGTTCGCATTCACGAGTTCGATCACCCGGTCGAATGTCGGCTCGCCTGAGCGCGGCAGCTCAGCGGCCCATGCCGCAGCGGCCATCGATAGGACGAGGCTGGCGATCAACGCTGTGCAACTTGGTCTCGCGCGCATGCGGGTGCTCCGGTTCCGTGCCGGCGATTATCGACAAAAGTGCGCGCAGCTGCCGGCAAAATCGCGTGATCGCGCCGTGATGCCGCGCCCCGGTGCCCCGATCTGGCGAACCCGCCGCGGCCAAACCTTTCAGGTTCGTGTCAGGTTAGGGTGGCTTGTGTGGTGCATCAATCGCTCCGGGGACAGAGGCGATTGCCCTCTCCTTTGGCGTGCTCCGGAAAAGAAAGGAAAATGCGAATGGTTGGCAAGGCCCCGCATCTACACGTGCACGACAACAGCCACCGCCGGGATGAGGTATTCGCGGCACCGGACCAGAATGTCGGTGACTTCGCCTTCAATGCCACCGTGGCTGCCGTCTTCGACGATATGGTCAGCCGCTCGGTTCCCTATTACGGCGAAATCCAGCGGATGGTCTGCGAGCTCGCCAGCGACTTTGCCGAGGCCGACACCAACCTCTACGACATCGGCTGCTCGACGGCGACGACGCTGCTCGGGCTGGACGCCATGGTCGATCCTGCCGTGCGCTTCGTCGGCATCGACAACGCGCCGGACATGATCGAGAAGGCCAAGGAAAAGATCGTCCAGGCAAACTCCAACCGGGCGATCGACCTCAGGGGAGGCGACCTGCACCAGGGCATCGAGATCCACAATGCCAGCGCCGTCCTGATGCTTCTGACCCTGCAGTTCGTGCGCCCCCTCTATCGCGAGCGGGTCATGCGCTCGATCTATGACGGTCTCAACGAGCGCGGCGCTCTGCTGCTCGTCGAGAAGCTGACCAGCGAGGACTCGACGTTCAATCGCCTGTTCATCGAGCACTACTACGACTACAAGCGCCGTAACGGCTATTCCGAGATCGAGATCGCCAAGAAGCGCGAGGCGCTTGAAAACGTCCTCATTCCCTACCGCCTGGAGGAAAATTTCCAGCTTCTGAAGGAGGTTGGCTTCCGCAGCGTCGAAGTGTTTTTCCGCTGGTACAATTTCTGCGGCATTATCGCGATCAAGTAGGACGGACAGACCATGATCGCGATCGGCAATTTTCTCTTCCGCTTCCGCAACCAGTTGTTCCCCGCGATCATCGTGGTGTTGTTCCTGCTGATGCCGCCGCCGGCATTGGTGTTGGACAATCCGCTGCTGACGCTGGCCAAGGACGCGGTCGCGATTCTCGTCATCCTGGCCGGCCTGGCACTGCGGGCGACGGTCGTCGGCTACAAGTACATCCAGCGTGGTGGCCTGAAAAAGAAGGTCTACGCCAAGGACCTGGTGACCGAGGGCATGTTCGGCGTTTGTCGAAACCCGCTCTATGTCGGCAATATGTTGCTCTACTCCGGCGTCTTTCTGCTGCACGGCAACCCGCTGCTCATCGTGGTCGGTATCGGGCTCTTTGCCTTCATGTATCAATGCATCGTTTATGCGGAGGAGGCCTTCCTGCTTCGCACCTTCGGCGACGCCTATCGCGCCTATTGCCGCGATGTGCCGCGCTGGATGCTGCGCCTCTCCAACTTCAGCCAGTCGACGGAAGGCATGACGTTCAACATCAGGCGTGTCGTCGGCAAGGACTATTCGACCGTTTCGGCTGCCATGATCGCAGTGCTCGCGACGGAGATGTACAAGTTCGCGACCTACGAGTCGTCTAGTCAAAATGCCGGCGTGCTGGCTGTTCTCGGCGGCGCGATGGCGCTGGTCGGGATCGCGACGGCTGTCATCAGCTACAAGAAGCGGCGCGGGGCCTTTCGCGATCCCGTCGCCTCCTGAAATCCTCGCTCTTTTGCGCCTCGAGGGCGGCGGCCGAGACGGGCCGCCGCCGCCGCATTTCGCCGCTTGGCCGCTCAAGGACTTGACGCCCATCCCCGATCGACCCTAGGCAAGGACGAACAAGTGTCCGGTGATATCTTGAGAGTCCTACTAGTCGAAGACGATCAGGTTCTGGGGGAGGCGCTGCGCGACCATGTCGCCGCGGCCAGCCATGCGGTGGACTGGTTCAAGCGCGTCCTCGATGCGGTGGCCGCGACCGACACGGTAACCTACGGACTGATCCTGCTCGATCTCAGGCTGCCCGACGGCGACGGACTGATGCTTTTGCGCTCGCTGCGCGCACGTGGCGATGGCACGCCGGTGATCATCCTGACGGCGCACGACCAGATATCCGACCGGATCGAGGGGCTCAACAGCGGCGCGGACGACTATCTGGTCAAGCCTTTCGACCTCAATGAACTGACGGCCCGCATGCTGGCCGTTTCAAGGCGCTACACCGGCAACGCCGCGCCGACGGTCAAGCTGCCCGGTATCGAGATCGACCAGGTTCACCGCAAGATCGCCGTCAACGGCGACAGCCAGAACCTGAGCGCCCGCGAATGGGCCGTGCTGGACAAGCTGGTCGCGCATCCCGGCGCGCTCGTCTCCAAGGCGCAGCTGCACGATGCGCTTTACGCCTTTGGCGCCGAGATAGAAAGCAATACGGTCGAGGTCTATATCAGCCGCCTACGCAAGAAGATCGGGCCCGATCGGATCGAGACCGTGCGCGGCCTCGGCTACTGCCTCAGGTGATCGCATGTCCGACAAGAGGAGCATGACCCGCAGACTGGCGATTGCCCTTACCGGCATCGTTGCCCTCTTCTGGTTCGTTGCGCTCGGACTTGGCGTCTACGTGATGCAGGACGAGTTCACCGAAATCTTCGACAGCGGCGTGCAGGAAACGGCCGAGCGATTGTTGCAGATCGTCGCCGCCGACGTCGCCAGGGACGCGGCGGACGGCGCGCCAAAAGCCTCCGTCGTGGCACCGGCGCTCAATGCGCAATATCTCACCTATCAGGTGCGCGACCGCGATGGCCGTGTCCTGTTTGACGACGGCGCGCCGGAGCCCTTTGCCGTTCCCCTTGCGACCGGCTTCTCGCAGACCGCCACGCATCGGATCTACACGGCCGGCACCACCGACGGGTCGCTCTACGTGCAGGTTGCCGATGCGATGGAGCATCGGACAGAGGCGCTCATGGAAGGCGGGACGGCGCTGCTTCTGCCGTTGCTCGTCCTGATACCGGGCAGCATCCTTGCGATCGTCTTCGTCGTCCGCAGCACACTGTCGCCCGTCTCGCAGCTGCGCGACGATATCCTGACCAAGGACAGCGGCAACCTGGCGCCGATCGACGAGGCGACGCTGCCACGTGAATTGCGCGCGATCGCCCGTTCCGTGAACCTGCTTTTGGCGCGGCTGAAGGCAGGCCTGGAGGCGGAGCGGGAATTCACATCGAACAGCGCCCATGAACTGCGGACCCCGATTGCCGGCGCGCTCGCGCAAACCCAGAGGCTGGCGCGCGAAGTGCCGCCGGAATACCAGCCGAGAACTGCCCAGATCGAACGGGCGCTCGTGCATCTGAGCCGGCTTGCCGAGAAGCTGCTGCAGATGTCGCGCGCCGAAGCGGAGATTGCCATTTCGGACGAACAGCACGATCTGCTGCCAGTCTTGATGGTGGTGATGCAGGACCTGGAGCGCTCGGCGCTCGGCGCCAACCGCCTGAATGTTCAGGTCGCCAAGGGCACCGTGCTCGAACGCCCGATTCGTGTGGACGCCTTTGCCATCGTTTTGCGTAATCTTCTCGAAAACGCGCTGATCCATAGCCCACCAGGCAGCCGCGTCGATCTCCATGTCGACCCGATGGGTATCCGCGTCACCAACGAAAGCGCTGTCGTCGCCGCCGACGTCCGCGCCAACCTGACCAAACGCTTCGTTCGCGGCCCGACCGAGGCCTCCGGTTCCGGGCTAGGCCTTGCCATCGTTGAGCGTCTGGTCGAGCAGATGCAGGGCGAATTGCGGATCGCTTCGCCGGCGCGGGGCAGAACGCAGGGTTTTGAGGTGGAAGTCCGCCTTTGAGGGATCGCTGGTGAACCCGGCGGTGTCTGAGGCAAGCGTTTCGTGGCTATCGATGACGGCGACGCGGTGGAAGGACGAGCAGCCGGGGCGCCTGGAACGGCACCCCGGCTGCCTCTAGACCTTACTGCTGGTCGAGCGCCCGGGTGAGGCTCAGCGCGGCGATCGTGCAGATTGCACCCGAGATCAGATAGCCGCCGATGAAGATGATGCCGAAGCTGCTGGCAAGGCCGAGCGCCACGAGCGGCGCGAAGGCCGCACCGACGAGCCAGGCGAGATCCGAAGTCAGAGCGGCACCCGTGTAGCGGTAGTACTGGGTGAAGCGCGAGGAGACGGCGCCGGAGGACTGTCCGAAGGAAAGGCCGAGGATGGCGAAGCCGATCAGGATGTAGGCGTCCTGCCCCTTGCCGCCGGCATCGAGCAGGAAGGGAGCCGAGAAGCTGAAGATCGCGATCAGGATCGCACCGATCATCAGCTGGTTTCGGCGGCCGACCCGGTCGGCAATCACGCCCGAAAGGACGATGCCGATGGCACCGACGACAGCACCGGCGACCTGAACCCAGAGGAACTCTGCGGCCGACTGGCCACCGTTGAGCGTCACCCAACTCAAGGGGAAGATGGTGACGAGGTGGAACATCGCAAAGCTTGCAAGCGGCACGAAGGCACCGAGCACGACGTCGATGCTGTGTTTGCTCAGCATCTCGAAGATTGGGCGTGCCTCGAGCTCCTTGGCTTCCATGGCGGCGCCGAACTCCTTGCTGGCGACGATGCGAAGGCGGGCAAAGAGCGCCACGACGTTGATCGCAAAGGCGACGAAGAAGGGATAGCGCCAGCCCCAGGCGAGGAAATCTTCCTGCGAAAGGTTGCTGACGAAATAGCCGAAGAGGATGCTCGCAAGCGCAAAGCCGATCGGCGCGCCGAGCTGCGGGATCATCGCGTACCAGCCACGGTGATTCTGCGGCGCATTGAGGTTCAGCAGCGATGCAAGGCCATCCCAGGCGCCGCCAAGCGCAAAGCCCTGTCCGAGCCGGAACAATGCCAGGAGCGCTACGGCCCAATACCCGATGGTGTCATAGCCGGGCAGGAAGGCGATCGACGCCGTCGAGCCACCGAGAATGACGAGTGCGATCGTCAGCTTCGTGCCGCGCCCGTAGTTGCGGTCGACCCACATGAAGACGAAGGAGCCGACCGGGCGCGCGAGGAAAGCAAGCGGGAACAGCGCGAAGGACATCAGCGTCGCGGTGACCGCATTGGGTGCGAACGGGAAGATCAGCTTCGGGAAAACGAGGATCGAGCCGAGGCCGTAGACGAAGAAGTCGAAGAACTCCGAGGTTCGCCCAATGACCACGCCGATGGCGATGCTGCCGGGGGACAGAGGCTTGTCGTCCTCGTGAATGCGACGTGCGTCCCGTTCGAGACCAGACGATGTTGGGTTAGCGACCGAAACCATGAATTTCTCCGACGAACGAACGTCTTGTCGTTAGAGTGTTGACCAATTGGCGTCTGATATCAAGAATGCCGTGCACGTACATGCGCACATGCCTCATTCGAGTTCGTGCCTAACGTTCGCTGGAACAGCCGGCATCGAACCGACAATAAGCCTTTGCGCCCGTACAAACGCGCATAGAGCGATAAGGTCCTCACTGCACTGCGGCAAAATGTTGCGCTGCGACGATGGACCTCACTTCCATGCGCGATCATGCCCGAGTAATGCCGACTAGACAAAACGCAAGTTGAGGCCGCAATGCCGAAGCCATACAGTTTAGCCGGACGATCGATGATTGCCGTCCTGTTGCTCTCCGTTCTCTCGGGATGCAACATGGTGGTGATGTCGCCTTCCGGTGACATCGCCGCACAACAGCGGGATCTGATCGTTATTTCGACGGTCCTGATGCTGTTGATCATCATTCCCGTCCTCTTCCTGACGCTGTTCTTTGCCTGGCGCTATCGCCAGTCGAACACGGCAGCCAAGTATGATCCGGAATGGCACCATTCCACCGGCCTCGAAGTCATCATCTGGTCGGCGCCGCTCGCCATCATCATCGCGCTCGGCGCGATCACCTGGGTCAGCACCCACAAGCTCGACCCCTATCGACCGCTCGATCGGATCGATGCGGCGCGCCCGGTGACCGAAGAGATGAAGCCGATCACGGTTGAAGTCGTCGCGCTCGACTGGAAATGGCTGTTCTTCTATCCGGAATACGGCATCGCCACGGTCAACGAGATGGCGGCGCCGGTCGACGTGCCGATCAATTTCAAGATCACCGCCTCCTCGGTGATGAATTCGTTCTATGTTCCCGCGCTCGCCGGCATGATCTATGCCATGCCCGGCATGCAGACCAAGCTGCACGCCGTCATCAACAAGCCAGGCGAATACGAGGGCCTTTCGTCCAACTACAGCGGCGACGGCTTCTCGCACATGCGCTTCAAGTTCCACGGTGTGGACCAAGCCGGCTTTGACGCCTGGGTTGCCCGGGTCAAGCAGAACGGCACGATGCTCAATCGGGACGCCTACCTGAAGCTCGAAAAGCCGAGCGTGAAGGAGCCGGTGCGCTACTACGCTTCCGTCGATGACGGCCTCTATGAAGCCGTTCTCAACATGTGCGTGCGCGAAGGCCAGATGTGCATGAAGGATATGATGCACATCGACATGATGGGCGGAGCCGGCGTCGAAAGCCATGAGAACCGGGCCAAGCTCGAGCACGACAACCGCCATGTCGGCGGTGTGACCGAAGCGGCCGCACCGGCTGCGACCTTCCCCGAAACCGGCAATCCCGCCAAGAGCGAGGAACCGGCCGAGGGCGTCAAGGAAGAGCAGCCTGCACCATCGGCAGAGCCGATGAACCACGACATGCACAAGACGCAGTAGGACTTTCGCGCGCTCGCAGGCTTCGATCCAGCGAGCGCCAAGGCCTTTTGGGCCGCAATTCGAGACATATTGGAAGACCCATGTTTGGTGACACCAGCCTCACGCAATTCATCTTCGGGCGGCTTACCTGGGAAGCGATACCCTATCACGAGCCGATCCTTGTCGTGACCTTCGCGGCCGTGGCCGTCGGTGGCCTGGCGATCGTTGCGCTGATCACGAAGTACAAGCTCTGGGGCTATCTCTGGCACGAGTGGTTTACATCGGTCGATCACAAGAAGATCGGCATCATGTACATCATCCTGGCGATCGTCATGCTTCTGCGCGGCTTTGCCGACGCGATCATGATGCGCCTGCAGCAAGCGATCGCCTTCAACGGCAACGAGGGCTACCTCAACCCGCACCACTACGACCAGATCTTCACGGCGCACGGCGTGATCATGATCTTCTTCGTGGCGATGCCCTTCGTCACCGGTTTCATGAACTATGTCGTGCCGCTGCAGATCGGCGCGCGTGACGTTTCGTTCCCCTTCCTCAACAATTTCTCGTTCTGGATGACGACGGGTGGCGCGGTCATCATCATGATGTCGCTGTTCGTCGGTGAATTCGCGCGCACCGGCTGGCTCGCCTATCCGCCGCTCTCGGGCGCGGACTACAGTCCCGGCGTCGGTGTCGACTATTACATCTGGGGCTTGCAGGTCGCGGGTGTCGGCACGACGCTATCAGGCATCAACTTGATTGCGACCATCGTGAAGATGCGCGCTCCGGGCATGACCTTCATGAAGATGCCGGTCTTCACCTGGACCTCGCTCTGCACCAACATCCTGATCGTCGCGACCTTCCCGATCCTGACGGCAACGCTGGCGCTCTTGTCGCTCGACCGCTACCTCGGCTTCAACTTCTTCACCAATGACCTTGGTGGTAATCCGATGATGTACGTCAACCTCATCTGGATCTGGGGCCACCCGGAAGTCTACATCCTGATCCTGCCGGCCTTCGGCATCTTCTCCGAGGTCGTCGCCACCTTCTGCGGCAAGCGTCTGTTCGGCTACACCTCAATGGTCTACGCCACCTGCGTGATCATGATCCTGTCCTACCTCGTGTGGCTGCATCACTTCTTCACGATGGGTTCGGGTGCCTCGGTCAACGCCTTCTTCGGCATCACCACGATGATCATCTCAATCCCGACGGGCGCGAAGATGTTCAACTGGCTCTTCACCATGTATCGCGGGCGCATCCGCTACGAACTGCCGATGCTGTGGACGATCGGTTTCATGGTCACCTTCGTGATCGGCGGCATGACTGGTGTCATGCTGGCCATTCCCCCGGCGGACTTCGTGCTGCACAACTCGCTGTTCCTGATTGCCCACTTCCACAATGTCATCATCGGCGGCGTGCTGTTCGGATTGATGGCCGGCGTCGTCTACTGGTGGCCGAAGGCCTTCGGCTACAAGCTCGATTATTTCTGGGGCGCGATGAGCTTCTGGTTCTGGCAGATCGGCTTCTTCTTCGCCTTCATGCCGCTTTATGTGCTCGGCCTGATGGGCGTTACCCGTCGCGTCAGCCAGTTCGAAGACCCGTCGCTGCAGATCTGGTTCATCATCGCCGCCTTCGGTGCGATCCTGATCGCCATTGGCATCGCGTCCTTCATCATCCAGCTTGTCGTCAGCTATCTGCGCCGCGACCAGTTGCGCGAAACCTCAGGGGATGCCTGGGATGGCCGCACGCTCGAATGGTCGACCTCGTCGCCGCCGCCGGACTACAACTTCGCCTTCACGCCCGTCGTGCACGACCACGACAGCTGGTACGACATGAAGAGCCGCGGTTACGAGCGCCCGCTCGAAGGCTTCAAGCCGATCCACATGCCGAAGAACACCGGCACGGGCGTCATTCTCTCCGGCCTCAGCGTCGTGCTCGCCTTCGCGTTGATCTGGTACATCTGGTGGCTGGCGGCGGTATCCTTCGTCGCTTTGATCGCCGTCTCCATCGGTCATACCTTCAACTACAACCGTGATTTCTTCATTCCCGCGGAAACCGTCGCGGCGACGGAAGACGCACGCTCGAAGCTGCTTGCGGAACGGATCTGAAACGATGAGCCAAACCCAAGTCCAAGAAACAGAAAAGCCGCAGTTCTACCTGAAGGACGATCATCACCCGGAGCACAGCACCATGCTGGGCTTCTGGCTCTACCTGATGAGCGACTGCCTGATCTTTGCCGTTCTCTTCGCCACGCACGGCGTGGTTGGCCGCAACTATGCGGCAGGTCCGGCGCCGGCCGACCTGTTCGACCTCAACCTCATCGCCATCAACACGGCGATGCTCTTGTTCTCGTCGATCACCTACGGCTTTGCCATGCTCCAGATGGAGCGCAACGCCAAGATGGAGACGCTGTTCTGGCTCGGTGTCACCGGCGTGTTCGGCGCGATCTTCCTCGCGCTCGAACTCTATGAGTTCTACCACCTGATCCACGAGGGTGCCGGTCCGACGCGTTCGGCCTTCCTGTCCTCGTTCTTCACGCTGGTCGGCACGCACGGTCTGCACGTCACCTTCGGCATCATCTGGCTGATCACGCTGATGGTGCAGGTCAAGAAACATGGATTGAATCCGGAAAACCGCCGTCGTCTGATGTGCCTCTCCATGTTCTGGCACTTCCTCGACGTCATCTGGATCGGCGTCTTCTCCTTCGTCTATCTGTTGGGAGTACTCGGATGAGTTCGCAGCATCCTGGCCACGAAAGCGCGTTCGAGCCTCATCACGCGCACAGCCATCCGGGCGACGCTGCCGGGCATGGTTCGCTCAAGAGCTACATGACTGGCTTCATCCTGTCGGTGATCCTGACGGCCATCCCGTTCTGGCTGGTCATGGGCGGCGTGCTCGACAGCAAGCTGCTGACGGCCGTGCTCGTCATGGGCATCGGCGTGGTGCAGATCGTCGTGCACGTTATCTACTTCCTGCACATGAACGCCCGTTCGGAAGGCGGCTGGACGCTGATGGCGCTGATCTTCACGATCATCATCGTCGGCATCGCGCTCGCCGGTTCGCTCTGGGTCATGCATCACCTCAATACGAACATGATGCCGATGACCCACGAGATGATGAAGAACATGCCCTGATCAGGGGCGGGCGGACGCGAACATGACCGGCGGCCACGACGTGAAAGGGGAGGGTGCGAAGGCGTCCTCCCGCGCCCGTTTCCTTCTGACGGGCGCGCTGCTGCTTCTCACCGTCGTCTTCGTCGCGCTCGGGACCTGGCAGATCCAGCGGCTCTTCTGGAAACTGGACCTGATCGCTCGCGTCGATGCGCGCGTGCATGCGGCAGCAGTGCCGGCCCCGGTGCGGCCGGATTGGGACGGCATCACCCGGGAAAAGGATGAATATCTTCGCGTCACGGCGACGGGCACCTTCAATCATGACAAATCGGTGCTGGTGCAGGCCGTAACCGAGCGGGGTGCCGGATTCTGGCTGCTGACGCCGTTGCACCGCGAAGACGGCACGATGGTTCTTGTCAACCGCGGCTTCGTGCCTGCGGACCGGCGCGATCGGGCTGCGCGCGCGGAAGGCGAAGCACTAGGGTTGACCGGGGTTACCGGGCTTTTGCGCATCAGCGAACCGGGCGGCGCCTTTCTTCGATCCAACGATCCCGCAGGCGATCGCTGGTTTTCCCGCGATGTCGCGTCAATCGCGACGGCAAAAGGGCTGACGGATGTCGCCCCCTATTTCATCGATGCGGACGCGACGCAAAACCCTGGCGGCTTGCCGATCGGCGGTCTGACGGTCGTCAGCTTCCGCAACAGCCATCTGGTCTACGCGCTGACCTGGTTTGCGCTTGCGGCGATGAGCGTGGCCGGCAGCTGCCTCGTCATTCGAAGCCGGAAGAAGCCGAGCGCGGAATAACGATTCTCTTCAAGACGCTGGCCGCCATTTTCGTTCACTCCTCCTGGGGTTGCCGGCATTGGGGTCGCCACTCGGGGCGGGCGAAATGCAGCCGTCGTCGGCGTTGAAAAGTGTGATCGATAAGCCACATGGCAACGGCCGACCGCATTTCCTCCGGCAATGGTGAGTTGTGCGATTGACTCGGCACCTTCCGCTTTATTAGCTGTCCCGACTGGGAGATGGGGCTAATTTTCCCGGCATATATTGGGGGTATTTATGGGGCTGCGGTGCGGAAGCGTCGCGG
Source organism: Ensifer sp. ZNC0028 (assembly GCF_000799055.1). Lineage (NCBI taxonomy): Bacteria > Pseudomonadati > Pseudomonadota > Alphaproteobacteria > Hyphomicrobiales > Rhizobiaceae > Ensifer > Ensifer sp. ZNC0028. The sequence goes on along the minus strand of NZ_JTLA01000098.1, from coordinate 4,429 downwards.
GCGGGAAATTTTTTTCGTCTGCATTCCAGCGTTTGTATTTCAAGGCATTTTTTGCGGCGATTGGCATCCTTCTGGCTTCGGCCATTGGTGCGTCGGCGCAGGTAGTGACCATTTCGGCGAACCCGGCGACCTTCAATGCGGCTGGCGACACGATCAATTTCAGCTATGTGCTGAATCCCGGATCCTACAATATTCTCAGCATCGCGCCTGCGACCACTGCGAACAAGGGTGTCGTCGTTTCATGCCCGGCAATCCCGGGCGGTGGCACGACGTCCTCCGTGACCTGCACAGGCTCCTATCAGGTCGATTCCCTCGATGCGATGTCCGGCCAGTTTTCCGATTGGGTCACGTTCACCGGCACGCGGACCGGCGGCAATTACACCGCCAACAGCAACAACATCGTCGTCAAGGCTGCCTCCGGAGGGCCAGTCGTCGTCGATGTCGTATCCTCGCCACGTCCGTCGCTGCCGGGTGAACAGGTGTCGGTGACGGCGACCGTATCGTCCATGGGCTGTAATGCCGGACAGTCGCCGCCCGGAAACGTGACGATCACGATCGGATCGCAGTCGACAGTCCTTGGGCTGACGCCGACAGGGCCTGTCAGCACGGCCTCTTCTGCGACCTTCCAGACGTCGACGCTGCCGCTCGGTCAGCACGCCGTCTCCGCCAGCTACGGTGGCGGCAGCGGCTGCAGCACCGGCACGGCGACCGGCGCCACCCATTGGGTCGACACCAAGCCGACGGTCACGATCAACCAGGCGTCCTCGCAATCCGATCCCAGCGCCAGGACGTCGATCGCTTTCGATGTGGTGTTCAACAAATCCGTTACCGGCTTTACCGCCGGCGACGTCCAGATTTCCGGCACTGCCGGCGCAACGACGGCAAGCGTCTCGGGTTCGGGCGCCAATTACACCGTTTCGGTCAGCGGGATGACGCAGGCCGGCACGGTCGTGGTGTCCATCCCCGCCGGCAAGGCTACGAGCTTGGCCGGCTTTACCAACGACGCATCCACCAGCACCGACAATTCGGTTAGCTACGCACCGATCGCGATCTCGACGACAACGCTGCCAAACCCGGTCTACAATCAGGCCTATACGGCGCAGACGCTGAGTGCCACCGGGGGATCGGGCACCTTGAGTTACGCAAGGACCGCCGGTGCGCTGCCCGCTGGAATGTCGCTCTCGAGCAGCGGCGTCGTCTCCGGCACCCCAACGGCAAGCGGTCCGTTCAATTTCACGGTGACAGCGACCGATCCCGAAGGCTCGACCGCATCGCGCGCATTCTCCGTCACCATCGCCGCCCCGACGATCGCACTCTCGCCGGCGACGCTTCCCGATCCGACGGCCGGTACCGCCTATTCTGAAACCCTGATGGCGTCAGGCGGCGCAAGCCCCTATACATTCGCCGTCACGCAGAATGCCTTGCCCGCCGGAATGACGCTGGCGAACAACGGGGTGTTGTCGGGCACTGCAACGATCGGCGGCGCCGTCACCTTCACCGTTACGGCAACGGACGCCTATGGCGCAACCGGAAGCCAGGTCTTCACCGTCGACGTTGCGCCGACGGTCCCCGACGCGCCGACCATTGGCGCGGCCGTGGAGGGCGACGGCTATGCGGATGTGGAGTTCACCGCTCCCTCATCGAACGGCGGCGCGACGATCACGGGCTATACCGTGACGTCGAACCCCGGGGGCATGACGGCCACAGATACGACGAGCCCGATCAGGGTGACTGGCCTGACCAACGGCACGAGCTATACGTTCACCGTGACGGCCACCAACAGCGTCGGGACAAGCACCGCATCGGCCGCCTCCAATGCGGTTACGCCGCGATCCGCACAGACGATCACGTTCGCCAATCCGGGTACGCAGGCGTTCGGCACGTCGCCGACATTGACGGCGACGGCAAGCTCCAGCCTGGCTGTTGCCTTCACCTCGTCGACTGCCGGCGTGTGCACGGTGACGCCCGAGGGCGATCTGACCTTCCACCAGGCCGGTGGTTGCACCATCGCGGCGGACCAGGCGGGCGACGGGACATATCTGGCTGCACCGACGGTCTCGCAGACGTTTACAATCGATGCCGTCGTGCCCGGCGCACCGACGATCGGAACGGCAACCGCCGACGCCTCTTCGGCCTCCGTCGCCTTCACCGCGCCGGCCAGCACGGGGGGAGTGTACATCATCAGCTACACCGTGACGTCGAGCCCAGGTGGTTTCACCGCAACGGGGCCGTCGAGCCCGGTCGCGGTGACCGGCTTGAGCAATGGGACCAGTTATACATTTACGGTGACGGCAACCAACAGCGCCGGCGCGGGGCCAGCGTCGGCGGCCTCGAACGCTGTTACGCCGAAGGCAACGCAGACGATCACCTTCGTCAATCCAGGCGCGCAGAACTTCGACACCACGCCGACACTGACGGCATCGTCGAGTGCGAGTTTGCCCGTTGCCTTCTCATCCTCGACCGCGGCCGTGTGCACGATCACGCCGGGCGGCAGGCTGACCTTCCACAGCGCAGGGACCTGCGCGATTGCTGCGGACCAGGGCGGCGATGGCACCTATCTGGCTGCGGCGACGATCACCCAGAGCTTTACCGTCAATGCGGTTGTTCCGGACGCCCCGACGGTGGCCACGGCGACGGCTGGCGACGGCGAAGTGTCGGTCACCTTTACCGCGCCGGTCAGCGCCGGCGGCGCATCGATCACCGGTTACACCGTGACCTCAAATCCCGGTGGGTTTGTTGGGACCGGAGCTTCGAGCCCTATCACGGTTGGCAGCCTGGCCAACGGCACGAGCTATACGTTCACGGTAACGGCGACCAACAGTGCCGGCACGGGACCAGCTTCCAGCGCGTCGAACGCGGTGACGCCCAAGGCACCGCAGACGATCACATTCTCCAATCCCGGCCCGCAAGACTATGCAACGCCGGTGACGCTTTCGGCGAGCGCCAGTTCCTCTCTGCCGGTGACATTCCAGTCGCTGACGACGCCCGTCTGCGTTGTCTCGTCAACCGGCGACGTCACATTCCGCAATGGTGGCACCTGCACCATCGAGGTCTCGCAAGCCGGTGACAGCGCTTACCTGGCGGCGTCCGATGTCCGCCAGTCCTTCTTCGTCTCGGCGCCGATCTTCGCCTTCACGCCGGCAGCCGGCGGCTTGCCGATCGCAACCGTGGCAACGGCCTATAGCCAGAGCCTCTCGGCCAATGGCGGCACGGCGCCCTACAGTTACGCCTTGGCCAGCGGCGCGTTTCCGGCCGGACTTTCGCTCGACGCGGCCGGTACACTGACCGGCACACCGACTGCGGACGGCAGCTTCACCTTCACGCTCGAGGCGACGGATAGCCATGGCGCAACCGCGACCAGCGGCAGCTATAGTCTGACGGTTCGCATCCAGGCGCCGATTGCCAACGGGACAACGGCAACCGTTGCCGCCAACTCGTCGGCCAACGGGATTTCGCCCAATCTTACGGGCGGGGCGGCCGCTTCGGTCGCCATCGTAGCGACCCCATCGCATGGCACGGCCACGGTGGCTGGAAACACGTTCAGCTACACGCCGGCGGCTGGCTTCTCAGGCGCTGACAGCTTCACCTATACGGCAACCAATACGACCGGCACATCCGCCACGGCGACGGTCACGGTGACGGTGTCGCCGCCGACATTCGCCTTCACGCCGGCCGCAGGTGCACTTGCCGGTGCGACGGTTGCCGACGCCTACGATCTGACGATCACCGCTGCCAACGGAACCGCTCCCTACACCTATGCGGTGACCGGCGGTGCACTTCCGGCCGGGTTGACGCTTGCGGCCAACGGCCGCCTGTCCGGAACGCCGACCAGCGATGGACCGGCAACGTTCACGGTGACGGTGACCGACGCGAACAATGCGGCAGGCACGGCAAGCTATAGTCTCGCGGTTGCCGTCCAGGCGCCATCGGCCGGTCCAGCAACTGCGACCGTTGCTGCGAACTCCAGCGCAAACGCCGTCAGCCTCAATCTGACGGGCGGGGCGGCGACATCTGTCGCAATCGCGACGGCGCCTGCGCATGGCGCGGCCACGGCGACGGGGACCATGATCCTCTACACGCCTGATGCCGGCTTCTCCGGTGCTGACAGCTTCACCTACACAGCAACCAACGCCACCGGCACGTCGGCGCCTTCCACCGTTTCGGTCACGGTCTCGCCGCCGGTGCTGGTGTTTGCGCCGGCAGGCGGGGCGCTGGCCAACGGCGTGCCCGGCGTCGCCTACAGCCAAACCATCGCCGCCAGCGCCGGCATGGCGCCGTACAGCTACGTCGTCACGTCGGGTGCTCTGCCCGGTGGCTTGATGCTGGATGGATCAAGCGGGGCGATTTCGGGACGGCCGGCAGCCGACGGCGATTTCAGCTTCGCCGTGACGGCGACCGATGCCAATGGTGCGACAGGGCAGGCGAGCTA
>NZ_JTLA01000097.1:0-15028 GCF_000799055.1 Ensifer sp. ZNC0028 | reverse complement strand
CGGCAGGCGACCGCCTGCCGAAACCGGAAGCGGGCGGCGGTGGCGGCGGCAAGGGCAAGCCCGGAACCGGCGAAAGTGACGATGATTTCCAGTTCATCCTGTCACGCGAGGAAGTGCTGGACCTCTTCTTCGAGGATCTGGAGCTTCCTGACATGGTCAAGCTCAGCCTCAAGGAAACCGTCACCTTCAAGCCCCGCCGCGCCGGCTTCGCCACGGCGGGAACCCCGACGAACATCAATGTCGGGCGCACGATGCGCAACAGTTTCGGCCGACGCCTGGCGCTGCACCGGCCGAAGGAGAAGGAACTGACCGCGGTTACCGACGAGATCGCGCAACTGGAAGCAGAACCGGAGCCGACGGCGAAGAGCCGACAGAGGCTCAAGGAGCTGCGGGGCGAGCTGGAAAGGATCGAGAAGAAACGGCGGCGTATCCCTTACGTCGATCCGGTCGACATCCGCTTCAACCGCTTCGAGCAGCAGCCGCTGCCGAATGCCAACGCCGTGATGTTCTGCCTGATGGACGTCTCGGCCTCGATGGGCGAGCGCGAGAAGGACCTCGCAAAGCGCTTCTTCGTGCTTCTGCACCTGTTTTTGAAGCGGCGCTACGAACGCATCGACATCGTCTTCATCCGCCATACGGACGAGGCGCGCGAAGTCGACGAAGAGACCTTCTTCTACAGCACCCAGAGCGGCGGCACGATCGTATCGACCGCGCTCGAAGAGATGATCAGGATCGTCGAGGATCGCTATCCCTCGCAGATCTGGAACATCTATGCGGCCCAGGCGTCCGACGGCGACAACATCATCGGCGACAGCGAACACTGTGCAGCACTGCTCAGGGAAAAGCTGACGAAGCTCTGCCAGTACTATGCCTATGTCGAAATCATCGACGAGCGAGAGACGGAAATCTTCGGCTCGACGGACAACGGCACCGCGCTCTGGCGCGCCTATCGCACGGTGGACGGCGAGAAGTCGAATTTCCAGATGACCCGGATTGCCAAACCCGCCGACATCTACCCGGTCTTCCGCAGGCTTTTTGCCCGGCAGCCGGCCGTACGCACCCGGAAATGAGGGGGAGACCGGATGGCACGACGCACGACCTCAGGTCTCCTGTTCCAGGGTTCCGACTGGAATTTTGCGACGCTATCGCGTGCCTATGACGCGATCGAGCAGGTCGCGATCGAGGAAATGGGCCTCAGCGTCTACCCGAACCAGCTGGAGATCATCACTTCCGAACAGATGCTCGACGCCTATTCCTCCGTCGGCATGCCGCTCATGTACCAGCACTGGTCCTTCGGCAAGCGCTTTGCCTATGAGGAGCATCACTACCGCAAGGGCCACCGCGGTCTTGCCTATGAGCTGGTGATCAATTCCAATCCCTGCATCACCTATCTCATGGAAGAAAACACCATGGCGATGCAGGCGCTCGTGACCGCGCATGCCGCCTTCGGCCATAACCACTTCTTCAAGAACAACTATCTCTTCCGCCAGTGGACCGATGCCGGCGCGATCCTCAGCTACATGGATTTCGCCAAGAAATACGTGACCAAATGCGAGGAGCGCCACGGCACTGCCGCCGTCGAAGCGATCCTCGATTCCGCCCACGCACTGATGGACCAGGGCGTCTTCCGCTACCGCCGCCCGCCGCGCCTCTCCTCGGAGAAGGTGCGCGAGAGGGCGCGCGAACGGCTGGAATATGAGGAGCAGACCTATAGCGACCTCTGGCGAACGCTGCCGCAGGTCGCCGAGAACCGCGATCCGGCCGAGGCCGAGCGCGACGCCTCCGAGCGCAAGAAGGTGCTCAACCTGCCGGAAGAGAACCTGCTCTATTTCCTCGAAAAGCACAGCCTGATCCTGGAGCCCTGGCAGCGGGAACTGCTCAGGATCGTGCGCGTCATCGCGCAGTATTTTTCACCGCAGCGCCAGACGAAGGTCATGAACGAGGGCTGCGCCACCTTCGTGCATTACACCATCATCAACCGCCTCTACGACCAGGGCAGGATCGGCGAAGGCCATATGCTGGAGCTGTTGCAGAGCCATTCCAACGTCGTCTTCCAGCCGGATTTCGACGACCGCCGCTATCCCGGCATCAACCCGTACGCACTCGGCTTTGCTATGATGCAGGACATCCAGCGGATTGCCACCGAGCCGACGGAGGAAGACCGCGACTGGTTCCCCTCCTTTGCCGGCAACGGCGACTGGATGGAAACTCTGCGTGACGCCTGGGCGAACCATCGCGACGAGTCCTTCATCCTGCAATATCTGAGCCCGGCGGTGATGCGCAAGTTCCGGCTGTTCCAGCTCTCAGACCGCTCGTCGGACCGTTTCGTCGAGGTTGCCTCGATCCACAACGAGCGCGGCTACTCCGCGGTTCGTTCAGCGCTCGCCAACAGCTACGACGTTGCCGCCAACCAGCCGGACATCCAGGTGATGGACGTCGACCTGCTCGGCGATCGGCAATTGCGGCTGCAGCACAACGTCAAGCATGGCATCCTGCTCGACGAAGGTAGCCGTGACGCGACAATGCGCCATATCCGCCATCTCTGGGGCTACGAGGTGAGCCTTGCCGGCGTCGACGCGCAAAGCGGGCGCACGGTCTACGAGTGCTCGACGGCCAAATCGTCCGAGTGAGCCGTGTCCGCGACCATCACTAGAATTCGTGGCAGACATTAGAATTATTAGGCCAACGAGACACACCGTCACGCAGCGCACGGGTGGCACATCCTGCGGTATCACATCCCGTTAGCGGAGGGTTAGCCTGCGATAACGTCCGGCGTGGCCGGCAAGGTCGCCGCCTCCTGCTCGGCGGCCGCCGCGAGCCAATCGTGGAAGGCGGTCATCGCCGGCGTGACGGGACGCGATTTCAGCCGCGTCAGCCAGTAGCTTCCCATCGAGGTATGAACGTCGAAGGGCTGGCGCATGGTGCCGTTCGACAGCAGCCGCGAGAACATCAGCGGCGGCGCCAGTGCCACGCCGATCCCTTGAGCTGCGGCCTCCATCATCGCCAGCGAGCTATCGAAGACGATGCCCTTGAGCAGCGGCGCCGGATAGGCGATGCCGGCTGCATCGAACCAGGTCACCCACTCGTCGGCCCGGTAGGACCGGAGCAGCGTCTCGTCGAGCAGATCGGCTGGCGTCGTCAGCCGCTCGGCGATCTCGGGGATGCAAAGCACGGATAAAGGCGCCTCGAAGAGCCGCGTCGCCTCGATATTGTGCCAGGAGCCACCGCCGAAACGGATGGCGAAATCGAGGCCCTCGGCCGCCATGTCGACACGGTTGTTGTTGGTGGAAAGACGAACGTCGACAAAGGGATACTTCGCCTGGAAGTCGGCGAGCCGCGGCAGCAGCCAGCCGACCGCAAACGTACCGACGGCGCCGATCATCAGCACTTCGCGGATATGCCCGGCCTCGAAGCGGTCGAGCATGTCCGCCATCCGGTCGAAGCTATCGCGCAGGACCGGCAGCAGCGCCTCGCCCTCGGCCGTGATCATCAGCCCGCGCGGCAGCCGCTTGAACAGGGTCACGTTCAGGCGGTTTTCGAGAAGCTTGACCTGATGGCTGACCGCGGCCTGCGTAACGCAGAGCTCGATCGCGGCGCGGGTAAAGCTCAGATGCCGCGCCGAGGCTTCGAAAGCACGCAATGCATTGAGCGGAAGATATGGCCTGACCATGAATGCCCTAACTCACCTAATGGGTCTCGCAAATAAACGTGGTTTGTTGCGCAAGCACAATCCCTTTACGGTGAACTTTATCGGCGGTGCGTGCCGTTGCCCGGAAGCCGCCAACTCAGGAAAGGCGCGGTGAGCCGCACCGCTTTCGGAGACCTGATCCATGCGCCGTTTCATCTGGCCCTAGCGGCCGCAGGCACCGTCGCCGAGCCAACGTCCGCGGACGTAGGCGCACCCCAATACTCCGCTCCGCATGCGCTGCCCGCCGCGCGAACGCCCGTGCCGGCGACGCTGCCTGCCGCCATGAAGGTCCACTCTGCCCGTTATGAAGTTCCTCGCAAATCTGCTCGGCACTTGCCTCAATCTCACTGTCGTCGTTGCGGTGGCCGCCGCCGCGCTCGTCGCCGCCCTGACGCGGCACCTGCCCGATCACCGCACGCTCGCCAATTGGGAGCCGGCGGTGACCAGTCGTCTCTATGCCGCCGACGGCACGATGGTCGCAGAACTCGCGCGGGAGCGCCGGCTGTTCCTGCCCATCGCCACCATCCCGGCACGCGTGCGCCAGGCGTTCCTCTCCGCCGAAGACAAGAACTTCTACACCCATCCCGGCATCGACGTCGCGAGCATCGGCACGGCGCTGCTCGCCAACCTCGCCAACTACGGCTCCGGTCGGCGCATGATCGGCGGCTCGACGATCACGCAGCAGATCGCCAAGAATTTCCTGCTGACGTCAGACCGGACTGTGGAGCGCAAGCTGCGTGAGGCGATCCTTTCACTGCGGATCGACCAGACCTATTCCAAGGATCGCATCCTCGAACTCTATCTCAACGACATCTATCTCGGGCGCGGTGCCTATGGCGTGGCGCAGGCGGCGCTCACCTATTTCGACAAGCCGGTCAGCGAACTCTCGGTCGCGGAGGCCGCCTTCCTCGCAGCCCTACCGAAGGCGCCCAACAATTACGACCCGGACCGGCAGGCGGAGCGGGCCATGGGCCGGCGCAACTGGGTGATCGACCAGATGCGGCAGAACGGTGTCATCGACGCTGCCGCCGCCGCCAGGGCATCTGCTTCCCCACTCGGCGTCAAGCAACGCCGGCAATCTCCCGCGGTCGCAAGTTCCGACTATTTCACCGAGGACGTCCGCCGCCAGCTCAACGCCCGGTACGGCGAGGCCGCCCTTTATACAGCCGGCTTTTCCGTGCGCACGACGCTCGATCCGCGATTGCAGGCGGCGGCCGTGACGGCGCTGCGCAAGGGCCTCGTCGCCTATGACCAGGCAAAGGGTTACCGCGGCCCCGTCACCCGGCTGCCCTCGACCGGAAACTGGGCGGCGACACTCACCAAGCTGCAGCCGCTTGCCGACGTGCCGGAATGGCGGCTCGGCGTGGTGCTGGCGACCGACAAGGATGGAGTAGAGATCGGGCTAAGACCTCCGGCTGCGGTACGAAGCGGGGCACTTGGCACCGATGAGACGATCCGCCTTGGCCGGCCCGGCATGGCCTGGGCGCTCTGCCGCTCGGCCAAGACAAAGCGGGGCTGCGCCGCGGGACCGGACGGGGTTCTTGCGCCCGGCGACGTCGTCTACGTCGAAAAGGTGGGCGACGGCTATGCACTTCGGCAGCCGCCGCTCGTGCAGGGCGCGCTCGTCTCGATGGACCCGAACACCGGCCGGGTGCTCGCGGTCGCCGGTGGTTTTTCCTATGCCCAGTCGGAGTTCAACCGCGCAACCCAGGCCTATCGCCAGCCGGGTTCGTCGTTCAAGCCCTTCGTCTATGCCGCCGCCCTCGACAACGGCTATGCGCCGACGACGCTGGTGATGGATGCGCCGATCGCCCTTGCCGATGGCGCCGGGCGGATGTGGAAGCCGAAGAATTACGACGGGCGCTTCAGCGGTCCCTCGACGCTGCGCGTCGGGCTCGAAAACAGCCGCAACCTGATGACCGTGCGCCTTGCGCGCCATCTCGGCATGGATCTGGTCGCCGACTATGGCAAGCGTTTCGGCATCTATGACGAGCTGAAGCCTTACCTGCCGATGTCGCTCGGCGCCGGCGAGACGACGCTGCTCAGGCTGGTCTCGGCCTATGCGGTCATCGCCAATGGCGGCAAGGCCGTGACGCCTTCGATGGTCGATCGCATCCAGGATCGTTACGGCCGCACGATCTTTCGCCACGACCAGCGCAAGTGCGACGCTTGCAACACCTCCGATTGGAGCGGCCAGGAAGAGCCCGCCCCCGTGGACGACCGCGATTACGTGCTCGATCCAATGACCGCCTATCAGGTGACCTCGATGCTGCGCGGCGTTGTCGAACGCGGAACCGCCCGGAATGTCGGCTCGCTCGGCGTGCCGATCGCCGGCAAGACCGGCACCACCAATGACGAGAAGGACGTCTGGTTCGTCGGCTACACGCCTGATATCGTCACGGGTGTCTTCCTCGGCTACGACACGCCGAAGCCGATGGGTTACGGCGAAACCGGCGGCGGCCTCGCCGCACCCATTTTCATCGATTTCATGAAGGTGGCGCTTGCGGGCCGGCCGGCGGCCGATTTCCACGCGCCAACAGGCATGACGATCGAGGCGATCGACCGGAAGAGCGGCCAGCCGGTGCCGGAGGGCACGCCAGGCGCCATTCTCGAATCCTTCAAGCCGGGCACCGCGCCCTGCGCCAACAGCTGCCCGGTCATCGACGGCTTCGAAACGGCGAGCACATCGGCAACGGTCGATGCGGACCTTACGCCCGAACAGCGCGAGAAGCTTCTCACCAACAGCAGCGGACTTTATTGAGATGGCACGCAAGGTTCAGCCCCGGCCGGATCCCCGCGGTCGCCTTCTCCTCGTCATCGGCGCCTTCGCGCTCGTCTTCGGCCTCATGCTCGCGCGGCTTGTCCAGCTGGGTGTCGCCGACTACGAGCGCACCGGCTACATACCGCCGCCGCCATCGCTTGGCCGCCCCTCGATCCTTGACCGCAACGGCAATCTGCTGGCGATCGACGTTCCGAGTTCCGGGCTCTATGCCGAGCCTCGGCTGATCGTCGATGTCGACGAGGCGGTCGAGAAACTGACCGAAATCTTTCCTGATCTCGACGGGCGCGACCTCTATCGACGCCTGAAGAGCGGTGCGGCCTTTGCCTGGATCAAGCGCCAGGTAACGCCAGCCGAAGAGCAGGCCGTCTGGAACGCCGGCCTCCCGGCGATCGGTTTCCAACGCGAGAAGCAGCGCTTCTATCCCAACGGGACGCTTGCCGCACATGTGCTTGGCGCGGTCGATATCGACAATATCGGCATCGCCGGGATCGAGCGCTGGATCGAAGGCCAGGGGCTGGAGGTGCTGCGCCAGAGCGGCATGGATCTCTCCCATCGCAATCTCGAGCCGGTCAGCACGACGCTCGACATCCGCATCCAGCACGCGCTCGAGGTCGAGCTGCGCAAGGCGATCGCCAAGTTCAGTGCCAAGGCCGGCGCCGGCCTGGTGCTCGACGTCACCAATGGCGAGATCCTGGCGCTCGTTTCCTACCCGGATTTCGACCCGAACCTGCCTGTCGATGCGTTGAAGCCCGACCGCATCAACCGCATCGCCGCCGCCACTTTCGAGATGGGCTCGACCTTCAAGGCGCTGACGACGGCCATGGCGCTCGATTCCGGCCAGTTCACGCTGCGCTCCGTCATCGACGCCAGCAAGCCGCTTGCCTTCGGCCGCTTCCGCATCAACGACTACCGCGGCCAGCATCGACCGCTGACGGTGCCCGAAGCCTTCATCTATTCGTCAAACATTTCGATGGCGAAGATGGCAATCGCGGTCGGCCCGGAGAACCTGCGGGCGTTCCTGAAGCGCTTCGGGCAGATGTCGCGGCTGACGACGGAACTGCCCGAAAGCGCCCACCCACAATTGCCGCGGCGCTGGGGCGAGATCGATACGGCCACCGCGTCCTACGGTCACGGCATCGCCGTGACACCGCTGCAGGCGAGCATAGCGGTCGCAGCACTCGTCAACGGCGGGCGTCTCATAAGGCCGACGCTCATCAAGGGCGCACCGCTCGAAGAAAGGGTGCTGGCGCAGGACCTGATCAAGCCGGAGACCGGCGAGGCGCTGCGCTATCTGCTGCGGCTCAACGCCAAGACCGGCTCGGCAAAGAAGGCGGAGGTCAAAGGCTACTTCATCGGCGGCAAGACCGGCACGGCCGAAAAGGTGGTTGGCGGGCGCTACTCGAAGGAATTGAACATCACCTCCTTCATGGGCGTCGTTCCCGTCGACAATCCGCGCTACCTGCTTCTCACCTTGCTCGATGAGCCCAAGGGTCTGAAAGAAACCTACGGCTTCCGCACCTCCGGCTGGAATGCAGCACCGCTCGGCGGCGCGGTGTTCGAACGGATCCTGCCGATGCTCGCCCTCATGCCCGATTTCGAGATCGCCGATGTCAGCTTCCCCGAGATCAGCACCCAGGGCGCCTTCGGCTCGCAGCTCTTTCCCTCGCCGAAGAGCACGGGCGAGCGCAACAGCGGCGCGATCGACGGAGCGCTTTGATCCCTGTGGCTGCGGCAGGCGATGACGCGCTAGCCGGCTACCGAACTGTCGGCTATGCCTCGAGGAAAGCGCGGGAGAAACCCGGTTCGGTCACTTCGATCGTTCCATCAGGAAGCTTCAGGAAACGCTCGATGGCGGTGCCGTAGGTCCGCATCCAGCCGTCGAGCATTGCAGCCGCGCCGTCGAGGTCGCCGGCCTCCTGTCGCTGCAAAGCCTTGTGCATCACCTTGGCGACGCTCAGCCGCAGTTGCAGCAGCATCAGGGCGGACGCTTCCGGATCGGGTGCATCAAGCGTTCCGTCCGCATGCCCACGCCGCAGCATCTCGGCGACCAGCGGCAGGCTGACGGCCATCAGCGCCTCGTCGATACGGTGGTAGAGCGCGACGTTTTCGGGCTTGAAAAGCGCGTTGAAGCTGTTCTTCAGCTGCGGCGCCATGTCGAGCTTCAGCCGCCGCGAGCCGGCGAAAAGCGCATTCAACTGTCCGACCGCGTCGAGCGACGGATCCTCGAAAAGCGGCTGCAATTCCTTCAGGTTCCGTGCAGCCAGGCGGGTCGCGACCGCCTCCAGCAGCGCCTCCTTCGAGACGAAATAGTGGTAGAAGGCGCCCTTGGAGACGTTGGCTTCGCGGATGACGTCGTTGACCGTCGTGTTCTCGTAGCCGTACAGGAAGAACAAACGCTCGGCGCAATCGATCAACTCGTTCGATCGGACTTCCGGCGATTTCTTCGTTCTGACCATGAGCGCTCCCAGAAGGGCGGCTTAGCACGGGTTTGCGGCGCGGTCCACGATGCTGCCGAAGGTCGAGGAAGTCGACGACCTTGAAACAAACCGACCGTCGGTCTATTTATACAGAACGGATAGGAAGCGTTCAAGGAGCGTCTCGTGCGGCTCACTCGTTATGCAATCGGAGCGGCCGTCGTCGTTGCCGTCGGTGCGGCAGGCGCCTGGTACTTTCTTCGCCCGGTTCCCGTCTCCGTCATTTCGCCGAACCGCGGCGATGCAGCGGAGATCATCTATGCCGATGGCGTGGTGGAGCCGCGCACCTGGGCAAAAGTCACGCCGACAGTGGCCGAGCGCATCGTCGAGCAGTGCAATTGCGAAGGGCAGCGCGTCGCCAAGGGCGATGTGCTCGCCCGTCTCGACGACACCGAGGCGCGGGCCGCGCTCGGCGAACTACAGGCGCGGCTGACGCTGGCGCAGGAGGAATATCGCCGCAAGCTGGCGCTCGCCGAACGCAGCACGATCAGCGAACAGGAAGTCGACCGGGCGCGCAGCGAACTCGGCCAGCTCGAAGCGCTCGTTGCCGGCCGCCAGGCGCGGCTCGCGACCTATGTACTGCGCGCAGCGAGCGCCGGACAGGTGCTCAGGCAGGACGGCGAGATCGGCGAGGTCGCGGATCTCGGCACCGTGCTGTTCTGGGTCGGAGAGCCGAAGCCGCTGATCGTGACCGCCGACGTCAACGAAGAGGATATCCCACGCGTCGAAGTCGGCCAGGAGGCGCTGCTCCAATCGGACGCCTTCCCCGATCGCAAGCTGGAAGCGACGGTCGACAGCATCACGCCGAAGGGGGACCCGGTAACGAAGACCTATCGCGTGCGTTTTCGGCTTCCCGACGACACACCGCTTCGGATCGGCATGTCGACCGACGTCAACATCATCGTGCGGGTCGCCAAGGGCGCCTTGATCATCCCGACCGTGGCGCTGGAGGGAACGAAGGCCGCCGTGATCGACGGCAATCGCGCCCGGATCCGTGAGCTGAAAACGGGCATCCGCGGCGCCGACGGCGTCGAGATCCTCTCCGGCCTCGAAGACGACGCGCGCATCGTCTCACCCTTCCCGACCGGCCTTGCCGACGGCACGCGGGTGAAGGCCACCCCTGCCCCAGAGAAATGAGCCCGCCATGCACCTCATCCTCGACATCGCACTGACGCACATCTCCGGCCGGGGCCGGCAGACGATCGTTGCGATGCTGGGCGTGGCGGTCGGTGTCGGCTTCTCCATTGCCATGGCAGCGTTGATGCAGGGCGGCCAAGACGACTTCGTCCGCCAACTCGTCGACACCATGCCGCATGTGCAGGTGACCGACGAGCAGCGCACGGCGCGGCGCCAGCCGGCGGAAGACCTTTTCGATGCCGCCGCCATTTCCGGCTTGAGACCACGCGACGACCGCCGCGGCATCATCAACCCGACGGCAGCCCTCTCCTGGCTAGACGGCTGGGTTCCCGGCCGCTTTGCCGCCACCCTCAAGGCACAGGGCGTGCTTCGCTATGCCGGCCAGGAGGTGGGCGCCGCCGTCATCGGCATCGATCCGCAGGCGGAGCCGCGGGTCTCGCCGATCATCGGCGACTTCAAGGCGGGCAGCTTCGCAGCCCTTGCCGCCGGCGGCAACAATGTGGTGATCGGCGACACCATGGCCGCCCGGCTCGGCGCCAAGCTCGGCGACACGATCACCGCCGTCTCTTCGGAAGGGCTCGGCCGCCGCTTCAAGATCGTCGGCCTCTTCCACACCGGCACGACCGCCCGCGACGAGGGCGAGGCCTATGTGCTGCAGAAAAACGCGCAGATCCTCTCGGCCCGGCCGAACGCGATCAACGTGATCAACATCAAGCTCGACGATCCGAACGCCGCCCCGGCGGTCGCGCGGCGCATCGAGGCGGAACTCGGCTACAAGGCCGTCGCCTGGCAGGAAGCCAACGAGTCGATCCTCGAGGCGCTCGTGGTGCGCAACGTTATCATGTACACGGTGGTCGCCGCGATCATGCTGGTCGCCGGCTTCGGCATCTTCAACATCATCTCGACGATCACGCACGAAAAAGCGCGCGACATCGCCATCATGAAGTCGCTCGGCTTCACCGAGGCCGACATGCGCATCCTCTTCGTGCTGGAAGGCGTGGCCATCGCTACAGCCGGTACGCTTCTCGGCTGGGCGTTCGGTTTCGCGATGATCTACGGCCTTTCGCTCGTCCGTTTCGAACTCGCGGCCACTGGCCAGGAAATGACCCGGCTGCCGATCGCCTGGAGCATGCTGCACTATCTGATCGCCGCCACCTTCGCGCTCGGATCGGCAGCGGTTGCCGGCTACCTGCCGGCCCGGCGCGCCGCCCGCGCCAATCCCGTCGACATCATCCGGGGCGCGACATGAGCACGCTGATCGAAACAAGGGATCTGACGCGGATCCTGAGGGAGACCGTACCGGTCACGCTGGTGAAGGACATCACCTTGAGCATCGGCGAGCGGGAATTCGTCGCCGTCACCGGCCCCTCCGGTTCCGGCAAATCGTCGCTTCTCTATCTGCTCGGCCTGCTCGACCGGCCGACGGGTGGCACGCTTATGATCCGCGGTCGCGACACGGAGCGAATGGACGAGAACGAACGGGCCGCCACGCGGCTCGGCAATATCGGCTTCGTCTTCCAGTTTCACTTCCTGCTGCCGGAATTTACCGCCCGCGAGAACGTCGAGATCCCGATGCGCAAGCTCGGTCGCCTTGGCCGGAGCGAGATGCGTGAGAAGGCAGGCGAGTTGCTTGTCGCGCTCGGGCTTGCCGATCACCTGGACAAGCGGCCCGACCAGCTTTCGGGCGGCCAGCGCCAACGCGTCGCGGTCGCCCGTGCGCTCGCCAACGATCCGCCGCTGATCCTCGCCGACGAACCGACCGGCAGCCTCGACAGCAAGAGCTCTGAGCAGGTCTTCCGGATCCTGGAAACACTGGTGCGCGAAGAGGGCAAGACCGTGGTCGCGGTCACCCATGACCTGGACATGGCCGCGCGCATGGACCGGCGCCTTCACCTCATCGATGGGCGCCTGACCACGGAGGCCGACGATGCCGCACCCAAAGACGAAGGTGCGGCTCCGGAGGCCTGACGACGCGGCCTCAGCCGAAGACGAGATCGCTCTCCGAGAGTACCGAGAGCGAGACATCCTCGATCAGAATGCCTTCGGTCTCAGAGCCATTGAAGGAGACGAAGACGCCATCGGCCGTATCGCGCGCCGCTGCCAGGAAATCGGCATAGCTGTGAATACCCGTCGTGTCCTGGGCCTCGTCGGAAAAGGCGATGCGGTCACCCTGCCGACCATCGAAATCGAGAATGCGGTCGAGGCCTGCCTCGCCGGAGGTTTCCGACGACCAGGAAAAGGTGTCGGCGCCGCGACCACCCGTCAGCACATCGCTGCCGTTGCCGCCGCTCAACAGATCGTTCTCGGAGCCGCCATCGAGGAAATCCGCCCCGTCGCCACCGAAAAGTTGGTCGTTTTCCGACGCCCCGCTCAGCCTGTCGTCGCCGCCGCGCCCGTCGAGGATATCGTTGCCGCTCGAAGAATAGAAGGTGTCGTTGTCGTCGCCGCCGCGCAACATATCGTCGTAGCCCCCGCTCGAGACGTTGAAATATTCGATACCGGTGAAGGTCAGGCCGGTATGGGTGACACCCCGTGCCGCGTCGAAGTCCATCGCCTCCGGCAGGCCGCCATAGTTGAGGTTCAGGAGATCCCGGCCCTCGCCGCCATCGACCTCGCCGAGGTAGCGGGCATTGATCGTATCGTTGCCCGCGCCGCCACGCAGGATCGACGCGACGCCGAGGCTGCCGCTGCCGGGGAAGGTGTCCTGCAGCCAGTCGTCTCCGGCCCCGCCATCGAGCACGTCGCTGCCGCCGGTATTGGCAAGCGTGTCCCTTCCGTCGCCGCCATACGCCACGTCGTCGCCGGCGCCGGTGACGATCGTGTCGTTTCCAGCACCCCCGTGAATATAATCGTTGCCGTCTTCGCCATAAAGCGCATCCGCCCCGGCGCCGCCTTCGAGATGATCGTTTCCAGCACCGGCCTCGACCACGAGATAGGTCAGATCGCCGGCGATGACCCGGTCGTTGCCGCTGCCGAGCATGAGGCTCGCCTCCTCGATGCCGCTAATGACCGTGCCGGTCGAGGCGCGTCCGGCGGAAAAGTCGATCGTCAGGTCGCTCGTGCGCTGTGTTTCCTTGATCCATAGCCAATCCTGGCCCGCCCCACCGTCGATTTCCGCCGAATAGAGCGTCGAGGTAATCTGGTCGCGGCCGTCGCCGCCAAACAGACGATTGGCGCCGAGCCCGTCAATGATCGTATCGTCGCCGGCACCCGCATCGACGAAGTCGTTGCCGCCGCCAGTCTGGATGACATCGGAAAGGCTACTCCCGAGGATCCGGTCGTTGCCGCTTCCCGTCGTCACTTCGATCTTTTCGATGCCGTCATAGGTGACGAAGATGTGCCGCTCGCCCGCTGTCTGGTAACCGATGATGCCGTGGCCGTTTTCCAGGTTGAAGACGACGGGGGATTTGGCGGCGACGAGATCAATGGCCAGCGTATCGGTGCCGCTGCCGCCGGAAACGGTGCTGCCGGTACCGATGAGAACGAAGCGGTCGTTGCCCGCGCCGCCATCGAGACGGTCGTGACCGCCGCTGTTGGTGATGAGATCGTTTCCGCCACCGGCGTAGACGACATCGTTGCCGGCGCCGGTCGAGATGTTGTCGCCCGAGGCCGTACCGGTGATCCTGTCATCGCCACTGCCGGCAAGCACCCGCAGCCACTCGATATCGTGGAAGAAGACGTGACGCCCGGCGACCGCGGGATCGCCGACATAACCGTGGCCGGCCGCGCCGTTGAACACCATCTTCTCGGAGGTTTGCGAGAAATCGACCACGAGACCGTCATAGCCGGCCCCTCCGGTGACCGCGCCACCCGTCCCGTTGAGCACGATCTGGTCGTCGTCGGCGCCGCCGTCGAGGCGATCGTAGCCACTCGAGCTGATCAGGGTATCACGCCCGCCGCCGCCGCTGACGAAATCATCACCAGCGCCGCCATCGATCGTGTCGGCGCCGAACAGCCCCCAGATTCGGTCGCTTTCCCCGGTCCCCTTCAAAACGTCGTTCCCATAGGAACCTACGATCCTCGCCATGCTATCACTCCCCTTCAAACGATTTTCGACAATACTTTGCTGTATGAATGTTAATTCGGCGCCATGGACTGTATGTATATAAATACGTAAAGCAATACCGAAATAAATACTTGAAATAACGGCAATATAATTCGAGATTTATATTAGATATTTCGCGCGTATATTTTCATCGCCGTCGCGTTGCCGGACAACCGCCGTGGCCTTGCCGCGAGTCCCGGGCGCGAGCTTTTGGAAAAGACAGAACCCAAGCCAGGAACCGTGAGAGCCGCTCGTTTGCGGACACGCCGAATTTTGCCCGCTCTTAAGAGGAGTGATGGCGCAGCGCGCCCACCGGGAGGTGGCGGCCTGACGCGGTTGCGGCCTACGCTATCCCCGCATCGATGCGCTTGCCCAGCGCCTCGTCGCTTGCGCGGCACCGTCGAAGCTCGCCTCGAAGGCTGCGGATGCGAGCACGGCGCGGATGTGGAGCGTTTCGTCGCCGACATTGGCAAAGCCGTGCCGACGTCGTTTCGGCACGATCAGCGATTGATGGGCGGTGAGAATGAAGCGTTCGTCGTCGATCCACATTTCCGCCTGCCCCGCGACCACCGTCAGTACCTCTTCGACAGGATGGCTATGGGTGGGCGCGCCGGCGCCGGGCGCGATCCATTGTTCGAACAGGCACAATCCGGAAGCGCCATTGAGCGCGGAGACGAGCATACGGGTCTCGACGCCCGGGCGCCACGTCTCGATTGGCCAGTCTTCATGCGCGATAGCTCCCATGACGTGCTCCCCGCCGATGAAATCCAAGCTTCAGTTTATCAGCTTGAGCCAATCGACACGACCGATCGGTCATTCTCAGTCGCCCGTATGGCGCTCAAGGCGCTTGATGCCTCGCCTTGCCAACAGCTGGGCAGAAGGAAGGGGCGGCGCGAAGCGCC
>NZ_JTLA01000096.1:0-31027 GCF_000799055.1 Ensifer sp. ZNC0028 | reverse complement strand
TTGACGTTCCATTCCGCGGGCACCTGCACCATCAATGCCGACGCAGGAGGCAATGCCGCCTACTTTCCGGCCCAGACGGTGACGCGATCATTCGCGGTTCATCCGGTCGTGCCAAGTGTGCCGACAATCGGTGCGGCAACGGCAGGAGACCGGCGGGCAGAAGTCACCTTCGCCGCACAAATCCCGGTTGATGGCGCGCCGGTGGTTTATACCGTCACAGCAAATCCGGGCGGGGCGACCGGCACAGGTTCGCAAAGTCCCGTCACCGTTACCGGACTGACAAATGGCGTCGACTATACTTTCAGCGTGACGGCTACCAATGCGGCCGGAACGAGCCCCGCATCGGCGACTTCCAATTCGGTCACCCCGGCGGCGGCCCAGACAATCAGTTTCGACAATCCCGGTACACAGACGTTCGGCACCACGCCGGTCCTGACGGCGACGTCGGATTCGGGCCTGTCGCCAACCTTTACCTCAGGTACACAGCACGTCTGCACGATCACCAGCGACGGAAAATTGACCTTCGTCGCCGCGGGCACCTGTACGATCAATGCCGTTCAGGCCGGTAGCCCGGCCCATCTGCCGGCAGCCGAGGTCAGCCAGTCCTTCACGGTCATTCCCGTGGTGCCCGGTGCACCTCTCATCGGCAGCGTGACGGCTGGCGACACGCAGGCAACGATCACCTTCGGAGCACCCGCCTCGAACGGCGGGGCAACTATCGTCGATTACACCGTGACGGCTAATCCGGGTGGCGCGACCTTCACGGCGGCGGTAAGCCCCATTATCGCCACCGCATTGACCAATGGTACTGCCTATACCTTCACCGTCACGGCCAACAACGCAGCCGGCGCCGGTGCGACTTCCGCGACATCGAACGCGGTGACACCGGTGGCTGCGCAGCTCATCACCTTCGCAAATCCCGGTTCGCAGACCTTGGGAACTGTCTCGACCTTGACGGCGACCAGCAGTTCCGGTCTGCCGCCTGTATTCACCTCGCTGACGCCAGCGATCTGCACCATCACCGGCAGCGCGACACTGACGGCAGTCGCCATCGGTCCCTGCACGATTAGCGCAGACCAAGCCGGCAATGCAGCCTATCTACCGGCGCCGACGGTGACCCATTCCTTTGCCATCAATCCGCAACTCCCGATCGTCGGCAGCGTCTCCGCAACGATCGCGGCAAACTCGGCCGCCAGTCCGGTCGCGCTTTCGCTCTCCGGTGGTGCGGCGGACCGCGTCGAGATTGCATCGGCGCCCGCGCATGGCTCGGCAGCGGTTTCCGGCATGTCGATCGACTATACGCCGGGTCCCGGCTTTTCCGGCGCGGACAGCTTCACCTATACGGCCACGAACGCAGCCGGCACCTCGGCGCCGGCGACCGTTGCCGTCACCGTCAGCCCGCCGAATTTTGCCTTCACGCCAGCAACCGGTGCGCTCGACGGAGGAGCGGTCGGGAGGGCCTACAGCCAGGCGATCGGCGTCGCGAACGGCGCCGCGCCCTACCGCTACGCTGTTGTGGCCGGTACGCTGCCGATAGGCCTGCACCTCGATCCATCGTCCGGCGCGATCACCGGAACGCCGACGGCAGAGGGCACCGGCGGCTTTACCATCATGGCAACCGATGCGAACGGGGCTACCGGTACCGTCAGTTACCAGATCGCCATCGGTCAGCCGCTTCCTGTCGTCGGAAACGTCGTCGTGGCGGTCACGGCAAGCTCTGCAGCCAACCCGATCCCGCTTTCGCTTTCCGGCGGTTTGGCGCAAAGCGTTTCGGTCGTAGCGTCGCCGTCGCATGGCACGGCGTCGGTTTCCGGAACCTCGATCAGCTATACGCCGGAACCCGGCTATGCCGGCGCGGACAGCTTCACCTATGCGGCGACGAACGCCACCGGCACCTCGGCGCCAGCGACGGTGAGCATTACTGTCGTCGCCTCGAAGCTCACGTTCTCGCCTTCGGGCGGTGACCTTCCTGACGCCATGGTGGGCGAAGGCTATTCGGCAATGGTGACCGCCAAAGGCGGCCAGGGCGGAATTCTCTACAGCCAGGTGCGCGGAGAACTGCCAAAAGGTGTGATACTGAACATGTCCACCGGAGAACTCAGTGGCCCGCTGCATGCCGATGTCGAAGCCAAAACCTATGGCTTTACGATCGCGGCACGCGATGCGGTCGGCAATACCGGCGAGGCCAGCTACCGACTGACCGTCAAGGGGCGGGGCGTCACGGTTGTCAGCCGATCCTATACGGTCGTGGAGGGCGACAGCCCACGGAACGTCTACCTGAACGCCGGCGCGACGGGTGGGCCGTTCACCGGTGCAGGGGTCGCCTTCGTGAACCCTGCGAGTGCCGGCAAGGCCGAGATCATCGAAGGCGAACTCGCTGCAAGCGGAGCCTTCGCGCCGGTTGGCTATTATCTGAGGTTCACGCCCAATCCCGGCTTCATCGGCACGGCCGTCGTCGGCTACCGCTTGGAAAGCGCGCTCGGCCTGTCCAATACCGGCACGATCACCTACGCGATCGTGCACAATAGCGAAAAAGTCGCGGCAGAAATCGACGGTCTGGTGCGAGATTTCGTTCGTGCGCGGCAGAACCTCCTATCGACGACGGTCAAGGTGCCGGGCCTGATCGAGCGCCGCAGGATGGGCCGGGCCGGTGGCGATCCGATCTCGACCAGCATGTCGCCTGCCGCCGATGGGATGACGGTCGGTTTTTCCACCAGCCTCGCCCAGCTTACCTCCGCCGACGAGGTTGGGAGCGGGGGCGCGGCCACGCTGTCGCCGTTCAATATCTGGATCGACGGCACTGTCGCAGTGCACAAAGGGGATGAGAACGCCGGCCGCTGGGGAACCTTCGGGCTCCTCTCCGCCGGTGCGGACTATCTGCTGTCGGAGAAGGCGCTGGTGGGCCTGTCGTTTCACCTCGACCGCATGGCCGATCCGACTGACGCCGATGCCGAACTGACCGGAAACGGCTGGCTGGCCGGACCCTATGCCTCATTCGAGCTTGGCACCGGCGTGTTCCTCGATACCAGCCTGCTCTACGGCGGCTCGTGGAACGACATCGACACAAAATATTTCGACGGTTCGTTCGATACGCGCCGCATCATGTCGGACACGAAACTGCAGGGGCAGTGGCAGCTCGGGGATGCAACCGTGCTGACGCCTGCGCTACGCGCCGTTTTCCTTAACGAGAAGGTCGAAGACTATAGCGTTTCGAGCGGCGACGGCACCAAGGTCGACCTCAAAGGCTTCACCGAGGAACAGTTGCGGCTCAGCGTCGGGGCAGATCTGGAGCGGGCCTACCGCCTCGACAACGGCCTGGTGCTGACCCCGCGCGTCGGCGGCACAGCCGGGTTTGCCGCGCTCGACAACAACGGTGCGTTCGGAACGGTCAGCGCCGGGCTGAACCTCTCCAACGACCTCAACTGGGATTTCGATTTCTCATTGCTCTACGGAATAGAGAGCGATGGCGAGCAGACGATCGGCGCGAAGGCGGGCGCTCATGTGCGCTTCTGACATCGACGCTGTATCGTCTTTGCCCCTCAAGCGCGGCCGCACCCTATCCGGCCGAGATACGGCGCGATCGCCTGGCAGAAGGCGAGCCGCTGGACGAGGTCGTTGCCGTGCGCGGAAGTGTTTGGGCGCCGCCCAGTATCGGCCTGGCCTTCATTTTCACGAGCCTGATGCTCCGGCTTTGAGATGCCGACCCGCGAGTTCTAAGGTCGTAAGAGATCAGGCGATGGCTGAGGTGGCGATCGCAGGCGGCCCTTTGGCCGTGAAGCCAAAACGGCATGCGATCGCCGTTGTTTTTCAGGCGGGCTGTTCGAGCGGTACTGTCTCGTTGCCTTGGCGATTTTCGCGTCGGATCGCCAGTTTCCGCACCAGGACGTAGAACACCGGTGTCAGCACGAGGCCGAACACAGTGACGCCGAGCATGCCGGCGAAGACGGCGATACCCATGACGTGACGCATCTCAGCGCCGGCGCCCTTTGCAATCACCAGCGGAACGACGCCGGCGATGAAGGCGAGCGACGTCATCAGGATCGGTCTCAGCCGAAGACGGGCCGCCTCGAGCACGGCGGACAGGGGATCGGCGCCTTCGTCCTCCTTCGCTCGCGCGAACTCGACGATCAGGATCGCATTCTTGGCCGCGAGCCCCACGAGAACGACGAAGCCGATCTGCGTGAAGATGTTGTTGTCGCCGCCGGTAAGCCAGACGCCTGCGATCGCGGAAAGCAGCGCCATCGGTGCGATCAGCAACACGGCGAATGGCAACGACCAGCTGTTGTACTGGGCAGCAAGTATGAGAAACGCCAGCAGGACCGACAGGGGGAAGATATACATCGCTGTGTTTCCGGCCTGCTTTTCCTGATAGGCGAGCTCCGTCCATTCGAAGGTCATGCCGGGTGGTAGCGTCTCCGCGGCGATCCGTTCTATGGCTGCGGTCGCCTGTCCGAAGGAATAACCGGGTGCAGGTCCGCCGCTGATATCGGCCGACGGGAAGCTGTTGTAATGCATGACGCGATCCGGCCCCGAACTCTGCTTGACCGTCAGCAGCGCTGACAGCGGGATCATTGCGCCCGCCGCGTTGCGCACCTTCAACCGGCCAATATCTTCCGGCTGCATTCGGAATGGCGCGTCCGCCTGAACCACCACGCGATATGTCCGGCCGAAACGATTGAAATCGTTGGCGTAGAGCGAACCGAGGTTGACCTGCAGCGTTTCGAAGATGGTGTTGAGCGGCACGCCTTGAGACTTGGCTTTCACCCGATCGATGTCCACCTGCACCTGTGGCGCGTTGACCTGAAAGCTTGCGAGCATGCCGGCAAGCTCCGGTGTCTGCATCGCCTTGCCCACGATCGCGCCCTGCGCTTCGGCAAGCGCCTCGAAGCCGAGGCCCGCTCTGTCCTCGACCTGGATCTTGAAGCCGCCGGTCGTGCCGAGACCCGGGACGGGTGGCGGCGGGAAGATGCCGGCAAAACCGTCCGGTATCTGGCTGAACTTGCCCATCAGGCGACCGGCGATCGCGAATGCGGACAGGGAGGGATCCTTGCGTTCGTCGAACGGCTTCAGCATCGTGAACATGACGGCGGCATTGGGGATATTGACCATGCCGTTGACCGAGAGTCCCGGGAAGGCGACGACGCTTTCCACGCCTGGTTCGGCGAGTGCGATCTCCGACATCTTTTTGACGACCGCCTCGGTTCGATCTAGCGATGCGCCTGTCGGCAACTGGGCGATGCCGACGAGGTAGTACTTGTCCTGCGCCGGCACAAAACCGGCCGGCACGGTCTGGAAGCCCAGCCATGTCAAGGCGACCAGGCCGCCATAGACGAGCAGCACGAGTGCGCTGAGCCTGACGGCACGGCGGACGGACCAGACATAGGCATCCGATGCGCGTTCGAAGAACCGGTTGAAGAGCCGGAAGAACCACCCGAACAGGCCGTCGATCACCCGGGTCAAGAGATCGCGCTTCACCTCGCCGTGGTGTGGCTTCAGAAGTACGCCCGCCAGTGCAGGGGAAAGCGTGAGGGAATTGACAGCAGACAGGATCGTCGAGATGGCGATCGTGA
The DNA here is from genome assembly GCF_000799055.1 of Ensifer sp. ZNC0028. Classification (NCBI taxonomy): domain Bacteria; kingdom Pseudomonadati; phylum Pseudomonadota; class Alphaproteobacteria; order Hyphomicrobiales; family Rhizobiaceae; genus Ensifer; species Ensifer sp. ZNC0028. The sequence continues at coordinate 25,457 of NZ_JTLA01000096.1, read as the reverse complement.
GCGCGAACTGGCGATAGAACTCGCCTTGCAGGCCGGACAGGAAGGCGGACGGAATGAATACTGCCGAGAGCACGGAGGTGATGGCTATGATCGGCCCGGTCACCTCGTCCATCGCCTTGCGCGCCGCTTCCTTCGGCGTTTCGCCCAGCGCGATGTGACGCTCGACGTTTTCGACGACGACGATGGCGTCATCGACCACGATCCCGATCGACAGCACCAGGCCGAACAGCGAGAGTGTGTTGAGCGAAAAGCCGAACATGTACATCAGCGCGAAGGTGCCGACCAACGAGATCGGCACGGCAACCAGCGGGATGATCGACGCCCGCCAGGTCTGAAGAAAGAGCACGACCACGATGACGACCAGAACGATCGCTTCGAGCAGAGTCATCACCACGGCCTCCAGCGAGGCCTTCACGAAGACGGTAGGGTCGTAGGCGATGCGATACTCGATGCCCTCCGGAAAACCTTTCTGCAGGTCTTCCATGGTGGCGCGAATGGCGCTTGCCACGTCGAGCGCGTTGGCGCCGGGGCTCTGGATGATCTGCAGCGCCAGCGCCGGTTTGCCGTCAAGAAGACTGCGCAGCGCGTAGGAGTCCGCGCCCAGTTCGATACGGGCAATGTCTCGCAGCCGGGTGACCTGGCCATCGGCGCCAGTCTTGACGACGATCGCGCCGAACTGCTCCTCGTTGGATAGCCTGCCGAGCGTGTTGACGGTGACCTGCAGCGCTGCCGACGCATCCGGTTGCTGGCCGACGGAACCGGCGGCAACCTGAGCGTTCTGTTCCTGGATTGCCGCGACCACATCGGAGGCGGTCAATCCGCGCGCTGCGACCTTGGCCGGGTCGAGCCAGACCCGCATGGAGTATTCTCCGGCGCCCCAGACAAGCACGTCCCCCACGCCGGACAGGCGCGCGAGCTGGTCGCGAACCTGCAGCGTGGCAAAGTTCGACAGATAGAGCGGATCGTAGCGATCGTCCGGGGAGACGAGATGCACGACCATCAGGATGTCCGGCGAGGTCTTCTGCGTCACGACGCCGATGCGCTGAACTTCCTGTGGCAGGCGCGGAAGCGCGCGAGAGACGCGGTTTTGAACCTGGATCTGCGCCATATCGGGGTCGGTGCCCTGCTGAAAAGTCACCGTCAGCGTCATGCGTCCGTCGGTTGCAGCCTGCGAGCTCATGTAGAGCATGTTCTCGACGCCGTTGATCACCTGCTCCAGCGGAGCGGCAACCGTTTCGGCGATCACTTCCGGGCTCGCGCCCGGATAGCTTGCGGTGACCTGCACGGTCGGCGGCGTCACCTGAGGATATTCGCTGAGCGGCAGCTTCAGGAGGGTCAGGCCACCGCCGATCAGCATCAGCACCGAAAGAACGACCGCGAAGATGGGGCGGTCGACGAAGAAGCGTGGAATGTTCATCGACGCGCCTCCTGCGAAGCGGCCGCTGCCACATCACCTTCGGGCGCCTCGCCCGACACCATCGAAACCGCCTGCGGGTCCACCTCCATGCCAGGGCGGACGAGCCCCTTGATAATGATCTTGTCACCCGGCTTGAGACCGCTTGAGACCACACGCAGGCCGTCGATCATCGGCCCAAGCGCAATCGGTCGATATTCGGCCTTGTTCTCCGGCCCGAGCGCCAGCACGTAGCGGCGCCCCTGATCGGTACCGATCGCCTGATCGTGGATGAGAACTGTGCGGGCAGGTTCCGCGGTTACAAGGTTTACCCGTGCAAAGAGACCGGGTGCGAGCAATCCATCCGGGTTCGCGACGATCGCGCGGGCCCGGATCGTGCCGGTGCTGCGTTCGACCTGGTTGCTGATGAAATCGAGAACGCCCGCATGGGGGAAACCGGTATCCGTCATGACGCCAACCCCGACAGGCAGCTTCTCGGTGGCGCCTTCTCCCTTGTCAGGCCGCGCTCGCCCGCTAAAATCGAGAAACGTCGCCTCGTCTATGTCGAAGTAGACATAGAGCGGGTCCGTCGAAACGATGGTGGTCAGCAGCGTGGCGGCGCCGGCATTGCCGCCTGAAACCAGGTTGCCTTCGGTCACCCGCACGCGATCGACCCGCCCGCCGATCGGAGCCGCGACGCGCGTGAAGGAGAGATCGAGCTCGGCCGCGGCCACTGCCGCCTTGGCAATTTCGACCTCGGCCTGCCGTTGGCGCTGGACGGCCTCGGCATCGTCATAGGTCTTGCGCGATACGGTTCCGTTCGGAACCAGGGTTTTGGCGCGTTGGAACGCGATGTCGGCGTGATCGAGCAGAACGATCGCCTGTTTCAGCTGCGCCTTGGCGGCGTCCAGGGCGACCTGGAACGGTCGCGGATCTATCTGGAACAGGACCTGTCCTGCTTTCACGAGCGCGCCTTCGGGAACACTGACGCTGTCGACGGCGCCGCCGACGCGCGGACGCAATTCAACGGATTTTGTCGCCTCGAAGTGGCCCGTGAATTCCACCGCCGGCGCGACCTCACGCGTGACGACCTCGGCGACCGGAACCTTGGGCATGGGCGCACCCGCGGTTCCGGTCGCCGCGACTGCCTCGGACGCACTGGTCGGGGAGGCAAGCGCAAGAAGGCGTTTGGCGAAGGTTCCCGCTCCATCGTCGTTGACAAGGGCAAGCCCTCCAACGGCTGCGACACCGGCTAGAAACAGGGCGGCGGCCTTTTTACTCATTCTCGTTCACCTTCATTTGTTCACGCGCCCGGCCGGAGTGGCCACGGCAGCGATCAGTTCTTCGCGAAGGTGCGGTTTCCAACGATGGAAAGGTCAAGACCTCCAGAAATTTCTTTCGCTCACCCTGATACGAATGATCAGGATCTGCCGGAAAGAGATTGGAAAATCTGGATTTTCGTCTTGTGTATTCTCCGGCTCCGGCACTCCGGTGGGGGAGCCGCCGCCTACGATTGAGCCGTGCTCTCCGCTGGGGCACGACGCCACTCTCATTGGTGTGGTCGCGCCGAAAGTCCCGCCCGGCGATCGGTGCAGGTTCGCCGTCGCATTCTGAGCCTACGGCATCCGAACCCAAAAGCGTCGGCCGTAATCCGACACCCCTTGACCTTACCAGCGCTGGAAGCCGCAGCCTGCAGGCATTTCCGCTTGCCGCCGTCAAAAGCCGGCCGGCGAGCGGATCCGAACTCTCATGAGGAAACATTTGATATGACCGTCAAACGCATAGACATACGATCGGCGCGGACAAACCTCGAGGTGTATGCCGACCAGACCATTCTCGACGCCGCGCTCGCGGCCAAGCTTCCTTACCCCCATGGCTGCAGGTCCGGGCGGTGCGGCGCCTGCAAGTCTCGGCTGATCGAAGGCGAGGTGGAGCTGCTCCAGCATTCGCCCTTCGCTCTCACCGATGAGGAGAAAGCCGGCGGCCTTATCCTCGCCTGTCGGGCGCTTCCCGTAACGGACACTGCCGTGGCATGGCTTGGAAACGGCGAAGAAGATGCGCCTCAGTCGCCCCAACGGCTAAACGGCATCGTGACGCATCTGGAGGACCTCACGCACGACATCAAGCTGGTGCGCATCGATGCCGAGGGTGGGGCGAGTTCGCGGTTCGTCGCGGGGCAATATGCCGATGTCCGCTTCGAAGGGGTCCCGGCCCGCAGCTATTCCATGGCCAATCGACACGGCGATGGCGGTGTGGAGTTCCACATTCGTCATGTCGTCGGCGGCGCGACCTCGCAACATGTGCACGGCGCTCTGAAGGCAGGCGACAGGGTGGCGCTGGAATACCCGATGGGATCTTCGTATCTGCGGGAGAACCATTCCGGCCCGATCCTGTGCATCGCCGGCGGCTCTGGCCTTGCACCGATCAAGTCGATTGTCGAAACCGCCCTTGCTCACGGAATGAAACAGCCGATCCATCTCTATTTCGGCGCACGCAGCGAGCGCGATCTCTATCTCGTCGATCATTTCCGTGCGCTCGCCGAGTGGCACCCCAATCTCGTCTTCCAGGCCGTATTGTCGGAAGCGGATTCGGCAGGATACCGCCGTGGATACGTGACAAGGGCCGTGGCCGAGGATCTGTCTGACCTCGACGGATGGAAAGCCTATGTCGCCGGCCCGCCGCCGATGGTGGACGCGGCAATGGAGGTCGCCTTTGCGCGCGGCCTGAACCGCTCGGACATGCATGCCGACGTGTTTTTCACGCCCGAGCCGGCGGAATAGCCGCTGTCGGGCGTGAAAACTGGCGGAGCGGCTGTTTAACTCGCGATGCGGAAGCAGCCTGGCGGAAGCTCAGCGAAGCTGGGCGCCCGCCATCTCCTCCAGCTGCGGTCTTCTGATCCGGACCTTGTCGACGTTGCGACCATCCAGGGCGACGACTTCATAGGTCAGGCCACCGAAGCTTACGCTTTCGCCCTGGTTCGGCAGATGTCCGAGGCGCCAGAGAACGAGGCCCGCCAGCGTGGAGTAGCGGTCGGCCTCATCCACCAGATCGACGTCCAGCAGCTTTGAGACATGGCGGATATCGATCCATCCGTCGACGAGCAGCGCGCCGTCTTCCTCGTGCTCGACCGTCAACTGGTCGTCATCATCGTCGGCAAACTCGCCGGCGATGGCTTCGAGCAGGTCGGTCGGCGTCACCAGGCCTTCCATCGAGCCATACTCGTCGAGCACGATCGCAACCTGAAGGGGCGACTGTCGCAGCTGCTCGAGCAGGCGCAGGGCGCTCACGGTTTCATGCACGACCAGTGGCTGGCGAAGCGATCGGTTGAAGTCGATCTTGCCGGTTTCGAGCAGGTCTCTCAAAAGGTCTTTTGCGAGCGCGACGCCCAGGAACTCGTCGAGATTGCCGCGTCCGATCGGGAAGCGCGAATGGCCTGTTTCGATGATCTTGCGGCGCAGCTCGTCATCGCTCTCCTCGATATCCAGCCACTCGACATCGAGCCTCGGGGTCATGACCGACTTCGCCGGGCGCTCCGCAAGTGTCAGCACGCCTTCGATCATCTCGTGCTCGACCGGCGTGAACAGCTCGTCCTCTGTCGCCCGCTCCGCGATGACATCGGCCGTTTCGCCGAGTGACGTCTCGCTCTTGCGTCGACCGAGGAGCGAGAGGACGGCATTGGCGGTGCGTTCGCGCAAGTCACCCGTCGTCATGAACCGCTCGCGGTTGCGGCGGCCGATCTGGTTGAAGGCCTCGATTAGCACCGAGAAGCCGATCGCCGCATAGAGGTAGCCCTTGGGGATATGGAAACCGAAGCCTTCGACGATCAAGGAGAAACCGATCATCATCAGGAAGCCGAGGCAGAGGATGACGACGGTCGGGTGTTTCGACACGAAGGCCATCAACGGCTTGGACGCAAGCAGCATGACGCCGACGGCGACAATGACCGCGATCATCATCACGGAAAGATGCTGCACCATGCCGACGGCGGTGATGACGCTGTCCAGCGAGAAGACCGCATCGAGGACGACGATCTGCACGAGTACCTGCCAGAAGACCGCATGCTCCACCTTGCCTTCCTTGTGACCGGCATGGCCCTCGAGGCGCTCGTGCAGCTCCATTGTCCCCTTGAACAGAAGGAACAGGCCGCCGAACAGAAGGATCAGGTCACGCCCGGAGATCTCGGCGCCGAGCACCGTGAACAGAGGCGTGGTCAGCGTCACGATCCAGGCGATCGAGGCAAGGAGGACGAGGCGCATGCCCAGCGCCAGTCCGAGACCGATCAGTCGGGCTCTTTCCCGTTGATGCTCTGGAAGCTTGTCCGCGAGGATGGCGATGAAGACGAGGTTGTCGATACCGAGCACGATCTCGAGAACGATGAGGGTGGCGAGACCCGCCCAGGCGGCCGGGTCAGACATCCATTCGAACATCATTGAGTTTAAAGGCCAGCCCTCAAGGCAAGGCCAATCCTTCTATTGTTAAGGGGAAAAGAAAATGCGTCGCCCGCCCGTCTGGCAGACGGCTACGAGCGCAACGGAAGTGACTGCGAAACCGCTTCAGCGGCGCCGCGATTGTGGGGTCTGATAAAGGTTGGTCAGGGTCGGCGTCGTCAGGCATGCCGCGTGGTCCGCCTCGGATGGGCCAGTGAGCGGGCGGCAAGCAGCAAGCCGAACGCGGCCCATCCTGCGCGACCGGAGAGGTGGCTGGTCGTCGTGACCGGATGGGGGGCGGGCGTTGGGCTTGGTGCAGCTGGGGTCATGAGAAGAGGATGGTTTTGATCGGAGGCTGGCTTCCGGGGGAGGGGGATGATCCCCGGAAGCCAAAAGCGGCGTCAAATATCTTCGTCGCCGCCGAAATCCATGTCGTCAGCGGGCGCTTCCGGCTCCGGGGCAGGGGCGGCGGGTTGAGCGGCCTGGGCCTCGTTACCGCCGAACATGCCCGCGATCGCGTTGCCGAGCAGGACGCCACCGGCAACGCCCATCGCAGTCTGCGCGGCGCCCGCGAGGAAGCCGCCGCCGGCGCGCTGTTGCATTGCCTGGCCGTAAGCCTGGCTCTGGTTGCCCCATGGCGAGCTCGGGGCGGCATGGCCATACCCTGCCTGTTGCGGCGCCGGGCGCGGAGGGGCAGCATTGCTGCCGAACATCGAGGCGAAGAAGCCACCGCGCTGCTGGCTCTGTGCGCTGTGCGCTTCCAGTTCTTCGATGCGGCGTTGAGCCGCTTCCAGCGCCTGCTCTTGCACGACGATCGTCTGCGCCATGTAATAGGGCGCGCCCGGCTGCTGGCCGATCCGCTCTTGAATGAAGCGGTCCGCTTGCGCGTCGCGCGGAGCGGATTGGCGCTCCGCCTGGGCGAGCTTGGAGAACAGGCCGTCGATGGCCTGCTGATCATTGCGATCCATGAGATATGTCCTTGATATCGGCGACAGTTATTCTTCGCGCTGGCCGGTAAAGTTCAGCAGCAGCTGGAAGATGTTGACGAAGTTCAGGTAGAGCGAGAGGGCGCCGAAGACCGCCAGCTTCTGCTGGGATTCCTGGTCGAAGTTGTCGGCATACTGCTCCTTGATGTTCTGCGTGTCCCAGGCGGTCAGGCCGACGAAGACGACGATGCCGATCACCGAGACGGCAAACTGAAGAGCGCTGGAGCCGAGGAAGATGTTGACGATCGAAGCGATCATCACGCCGATCAGGCCCATGATCATGAACGAACCGAACTTCGCGAGGTCCCGTTTCGTCACGTAGCCGTAGAGGCTCGTCGCGCCGAACATGGTGGCGGCGATGAAGAAGGTGCGGGCAATGCTGGCGCCGGTAAAGACCAGGAACACCGAGGCGAGCGACAGACCCATGACGGCGCAGAAGGCCCAGAAGGTCATCTGCGCCGAAGATGCCGACATCGAGTGCATCTTGAACGAGAAGAAAAAGACGAAGGCGAGGGGCGCCAGCATCACCACCCACTTCAGCGGGGTGGAGAAGATCGGCACGTAAAGCGCCGGAGTGGTACCGACGACGAAGGCGACGAGGCCCGTCACCACGAGGCCGAGGCCCATATAGTTGAACACGCGCAGCATGTGCTGGCGAAGGCCCTCGTCGAGGGCGGCGGCCGAAGCCTGGCTCATACCGCCGAAGCGGTTCTGGTTCTGATACATGAAGGTTTCCTCAGTAAAGTGAGTTCTTGAGAAGCTCGGCCTCGTCGCTGAGGCCGATGCCCGGCGTGCTTGAAACGACGGCATAGGCAACCTCGCCGACCTGCCACCAGGCAGCCTCGGCATTGGATAGGTTGAGGTCCTTCACGGGTTCGACCGCAAAGCGACCGGGCCTGCCGGCGAAAAGTGAAATGACCGTGCCCGCATCGGTCTTGACGCTCATCTCGACGCTGGGGCCGAATTCCGACGGGAATACCTGGACATCGACGACGTTCCAGCCCTTCGGGAGCTCCGGCATGACGATGGCGGTCGCGGCACGAATGTCGTCCCGGTCGTAGGTCTGGACCTCCGGCTGCGACGGCATTCCCGCCCGGACGAGCGAGGTCTGATGGGCGCGGATGGCGTGTTCCACGAATGCCGGGGGATGGGCCGAGGCATTGACTTCGCTCGGGCCGACGGCCGAATGGGCAATCCACCCGACCGACACCAGCAAGCCGACCGCTGCAACCTTCTGCAGCGCGTTCCAAACGCGCGCATTGGCCAGGCCAGATGAAAGGCGCCGAGCCGCCTCGCGCGTTTCCGGACGGCCGGCAACGGCGTCCGACGTCATCGCCAGCTTGAGCGTGGTGCGCATGCCGAGGTCGGCCATGACGCGCGCCGCCGCATCCGGGTTCCTGGCAAGCCAGGTCTCGACCCGTAGCCGACCGGTCGCATCCAGCTGATTGTCGATGTAGGCGTCGAGATCGCCATCGGTAATCGTATCGACGTCAGTCATTGTCGCCTCCGACAAGCTTCAGATGGTTGGGCTTCTTGCGACCGCTTTCGAAATCCCTGAGCGCCGCTCGTGCGCGCGAGACGCGCGACATCAAGGTCCCGACGGGAATGTCGAGTATATCGGCCGCTTCCTGGTAGGAGAGATCTTCGACCGCAACGAGATGTAGGGCTTCGCGCTGCTCTTCCGGCAACAGCATGAACGCTTCGCGAACCTGCGCGAGCCGGACGCTGTGTTCCTGGTGGGCCGGGTAGGACGACGCCGCTTCCTGCGCCGTCTGGCCGTCACGCTGGCCGCGCGACATCGCCGACCGCACGCGATCGATATGGGCGTTGCGAACGATGGCGAAGAGCCAGTTGCGAAGGTTCGCGCCCGATCGGAATGTCGAGCGCCGCTCGTAGGCTCTCACCAGGGCATCGTGGACGAGATCTTCAGCGTCGGGCGAATTGCGCGCGAGCGAACGCGCATAGCGCCGCAGCGCGGCCAGCTGCCCAATAACGTCGAAAGCACCCTTTTTCGAATCCATACACGCATATACGGAGCCGATGCGATTTCTCATCCATGGTCGACGAAAAAAATATCATCCACCCGGACGCGGCGCATTCGGATGGCATATTCGCCATCACAAGCAGAGCGCGCTTGCGCCTTGGTTGCCCGAGCTCTGCCCCTATGTGCTCGCGGCTAGCGCTTCGAGGGTAGCGGCAAGCAGCATACGGGCACCGTCGATGGAATGCGCGGGCTCGACATATTCCGCTTCGTTGTGGCTGAGCCCGTCTCGGCAAGGCACGAAGATCATGGCTGCCGGCGCAACGCGACTGACGAACAGGGCATCGTGGAAGGCACCGGAGAGCATGCGCTTGGTCTTCAACCCGAGCGAGGCGGCGGCGCGACCGAGACAGGCGAGCAGGTCGTCCGAGAAGAGGGCGGGCGGCATGTCGAAGATTTGCCGCGCTGCGCTCTGGCAACCGTTCGCTTTCGACGCGCTGTCACATGCCTGCCGGACCCGCGCCTCCAGATCGTCGATGGCTTTGGTCTCCGGGTGGCGCAGATCGACTGTAAACGTGACCGAACCCGGTATCGCGTTCACCGAACCTGGTTCGACCGCGAAGCGGCCGACGGTGAAGCGTGCGCGCGGGTCGCTCGGCATGGCATTCTTGTAAAGTGGTTCAAGCGCGGCCACGGCGGCGGCCATCGGGTCGCGACGAAATTCGAGCGCCGTCGTGCCGGCATGCGCTGCCTGTCCATCGATCGTGACCTCCAACCACCGCGTGCCTTGGATGCCGTAGACGATACCGACCGGTATGTTCTCCCGTTCGAGCGACGGGCCCTGTTCGATATGAAGCTCCAGGTATCCGGAGATCGGGAAGCCAAGCGGGCGCATTTCGGCTTCCGGCAAGGCTTTCAGTGTTGCCTCCAACTCTTCGACGAACGACGCGCCATCGCGCCCGCGGAGATCGGACCAGGCCTCGGGGATGGCGCCGGCGGCAAAAGCCATCGATCCCATCGTGCCCGGGGCAAAGCGGCTTCCTTCCTCGTTGGTCCAAGCGACGACCTCGAGCGGAAGATCAGTGTCGATGCCGGAATCTTCGAGGCTCTCCATCACCTCAAAGGCCGTCAGGGTGCCGAGTGCCCCGTCAAAGCGCCCGCCGGTCGGTTGGCTGTCGAGGTGGCTGCCGATGACGAACGGCGGGCGATGAGGAAAACGGCCCTCCCGCCTGATGAACAGGTTTGCCATCGGATCCTGAAAGACGCGAAAACCGCGCGCAAGCGCGAGTTCCGCCAGCATCAGGCGGGAGGCGCGATCTTCCGGCGACAAAGCCTGCCGGTTGACGCCGCCGGCCGGCGTCCCGCCGATCCTTGCGAAATCGTCGAGACGCTTGAGCAGGCGCTTGCCGTTGATCGTTGTTCGAGAGGTCATGGCCGTTCTCACATGTCGCCTTGATCAGCTGTAGGCTGCATCATGAAAGGCGATTTCCAGTTGCTGCGCTCGCCCGAAGATAGCGCTCAGGCGTTTGCGCTCGGAAGCGTCGAGCGTGTTGCCGGCCGCATCCAGTTCTCGGCTCAGCCACTTCGCCTGGGCCGCGAACTCATCATCGGCGTGCATCTCGACCCATTCCTTCAAGTGCGGATCGGCAAACGATGAACGGACGGCCCTTTTCGACCAGGTCCAGTACATCCACTCGGCCGCGAACATGGCAGCGACGGTATCGAGGAAACCGCCGTTCCGGGCGATCTCCAGCATGCCCGTTCGGAAAGCCTCGACCTCGGCGACATCGAGATCATAGGCGCCGGGATCGATGTTGCGCTCGGCAAAAATGCGTTCGAAATAGGCGATCTGCTGGTTGGCGAGCGCGTCCAGAACTGCAATCAGCCAGCGCTTCTGTTCGATCGTCTCGGCTTTCGCCGTCGCGAAGGCGAAGATCGAGATCGCGGTTTCCACGAACGCACCCTCATAGACGAGATAGCGTTCGAAAACCGGTGTGGGCAGGCGCTCCATGACTATGTCCTCGACAAAGCGATGGTTCACCATGGCTTCGAAGACGGCAGCGTTTTCCCGCAGGATCTGTTGCGAAAGCGTTTCAGCCGCCATCGTCACGCCTCCAGCGCGGGTTCGGCAGCGGCGCGGAAAGCCTTCACTCGCTCGATATCGACCGGGTTCCACCAGACCCCGCCCTGCTTCAGCGACGAGGCGACGATCACGCCGTTGGTGCGCTTGAGGATTTCGACGATGTTGTCCTTGGTCACGCCCGAGCCAACCAGAAGCGGCAGGTTCGTCGCCGAGCCGATTTCCTCGATTTCCTCGATGGTTGCCGTGTTGCCGGTGCGCTGACCGGTGGCGATCACGCCATCGGCGTCGAAGAAGGCGAGGTCGCGCGTCAGTTCCTGGATCGAGCGATCGGCAACGATAGCGTGGGCGCCGTGCTTCACATGGCTGTCAGCAAAGACCTTGATGTGCTCGGCACGCAGCAATGAGCGGTAGCGCATCGCTTCTGCGGCCCGCCCTTCCATGAAGCCTTCGTTGGCGACATAGGCATTGGCCCACTGGTTGACGCGAATGAATTTGGCACCGCCAGCCATGGCGATGGCAAAGGCCGGGATCGGCGCATTGGCAAGAACGTTGATGCCGAGCGGCACGCCCGTCGCCCGCGCGATCCTGTCGGTGACGACCGACATGAAGGCCGCCGTTTCGTGGCCGATATCTTCCGGTTTGGAGAACGGCACGTCGCCGTGATTTTCGATCATCAGGCCATGCAGCCCACCCTCGACCAAGGCCTCGGCATCGCGCATGCAGGCGTCGTAGATCGCGGACATATCGGCGCCCCGATAACGCGGCGCACCGGGGAAGGCCGGGCAATGGATCATGCCGATCAGAACCTTGTCAGTCCCGAATATTTCCCTTATGGCGCTTGAGGACTTGTCAGATATTTCCTGCATTTCTCTCCCTTTCGAAGGTATGTTCATGCACGCTTACGTAATCGGTAATGTGACGGTGGACGAGACCATCGCTGTGTCGGAAATGCCGGCCGCGGGCGCATCGATCCACGGTAGCCAGCGGTCCCGGGACCTCGGTGGCAAGGGTGCGAACCAGGCTGTCGTCATGGCCCGCACGGGCCTGCTGACGAGCCTTGTCGCAGCCTTCGGCGACGGTTTTCGCGCCGACATGATCCGCCAGCATCTGGCGAGCGAGCCGGTCGTCAGCAGGCTTGTGCCGGTCCTCGGCAAGTCCACCGACTTCTCGATCGTGCTGACCACGCCGGATGGCGAGAACGTCAACATCACGACCACGGATTCAGCCCAGAACCTCACGCTTGCCGACGCCATCGCTCCGCTGACCGACGCGGTCCCCGGTGACCTTGCCGTGCTCCAGGGAAACCTGTCGGACGAAACGACACGCGGTGTCCTTGAAGCTGCACGCGCTCGCCACATGATCACCGCCTTCAATCCGTCTCCCTTGCGTCCCTATTTCGGCACCCTGTGGCCCTTGATCGACATCGCCTTCCTCAATCAGGGCGAGGCGCAGGCAATGACCGGCACCAGCGGCGAAGAGGCTGCCCGCAAGCTGCTTGCGGCCGGCGTTCGCGAAGTCGTTCTGACCTTCGGCGGCGACGGAGCCATGCTCGTCACCGCCCAAAGCAGTGTCCGGATCGGCGCCGTCGCATGTGACGTCGTCGATACCACGGGCGCCGGCGACACGTTCATGGCGGTGGCGCTCGCATCCGCCGCACTCCGTGGCAGTCGTCTCGATCGCACCGCGATCGAACATGCAACACGAGCCGCCGCCATCACCGTCAGCCGTCCCGGAACCCGTTCGGCGTTTCCGTCGATCGAGCAGTTGCAAGCGATCCTCGCCGCGCGCTGAGGCTCTTCCCAGCGCGCGATCCTCGCCGTGCTTAGCGCGCCGTCTCCGTCATCCATCCAAGGATGTTCTTCCAGAGGCGGCCGTAGCCTTCCCACTCGCAGAATGCCGGCGACAGCCAGTGTGGGCCGATATCGGACGTCCAGGCGGCGGTGCGCCCCTTGCCGAAGCCGCCAAGCACGAGCAGCGGGTGCCCGCCCTGGTCTTCCGGCAGCCGGGCGATGACCTCGGCTCCATCGCGAACCTCCACCTCATTGACGCCGAGAAGCAACGGCCAGCTGCCCGAAAGCCCCGCCATGGTCGGATGATCCGGCTTGACGACGTCGGCGACGGCACCCTCGGGAATTTCGACGCGGTCGTCATAGGGAAGGCAGGTCACCGGAAGCGTGTCTTCGACGGCCGTGCGGCGCCAGCGCGCCTTGCCGTCGATGCCCTGGAAGGAGAAGTAGCCGCCAACCATCAGCAGCGCTCCACCCTTTTCGACCCAGGCCTTGATGAGCTTCAAGCGGTTCGGAACGGTGCGCGAATGCAGCCATACCGCCGGCGGCAGCAACAGCGAGTTGGCGCCGATATCCGACAGGATGATCGCATCATACTGGTCGAGGCCGGCCATCTCATAGGGGAACTGGTCCACGGCGTCGTGTGCGGTCATGTAGGTCAGCTCGAACTCGCTGTCCTTGAGCACCTTGACGAGCGGTTCCGCGCCCAGGTGGAAGGTGACGCTGCCGAACTGGTCGAAGCCCTTGTAGTGGGTGGCGGAGCTTACCCAGCTCTCGCCGACGAGAAGCACTTTCCTTGTCATGGTCTATCCGTATGTCTTGAATTGCGTTGGGAGCCGATGTCAGGCCCCGGTTTGGAATACCGAGCGGGGGTTGTCCCGCATCATTCTGTCGAGCGCGCCGTCGTCCAGTCCGTGCCGTTTGAGGCGCGGCAGGAAGTGGCGCAGCACGTAGGCGTAGCCGTTGCCTCCGTAGTGGCTGAGCATCATTTTCAGGAACACATCGTGCGAGAGCAGGATGCGGTCCATGTGGCCGGCGTCCACCAGCCTGGCGATCGCCCGTGCCGCCTCTTCGTCACTCGGGCATTGCACCTGCTGATCGGCATAGAAGAAGTCCATGCCGATCATGTCGTATTCGATGAACGCACCGCGTTCGGCGAGCTCGCTTTGATAGGCGAAGTCGTCGTGGGACGGGTTCATGTGGCAAAGCACGGTGTGGCGCAAATCCGCACCTTCCTCGGCAACGACATCGAGTACCCGATGTCCGAGCCGGAACCAGCCCGGCAGATGCACCATCAGCGGCAAACCGGTCCGGACCTGCGCCCGGGCGGCCCCACGCAGGGACTTCTCCTCGGCTGGGGTGAAATCGGAGGAGACGCCAATCTCGCCGATCAGTCCGATTTTGACGCCCGTGCCGTCGACACCGTCGATGGCCTCGCGGACGATGCCGTCGGCGATCTGGTCGACGCTCATGTCGGCGACCTCGGCCGGATGCGAGGAGGCAAGATAGTATCCGGCTCCCATCACGATGTTGAGGCCCGTCGCCCTGGAGATCCGCTGCAAGGCCAGCGGGTTTCTGCCGATGCCCTTGCAGGTGGGTTCAACCACCGTGCGGCCGCCTTCAGTCGCGAAAGCCTGCAATTCGGCGATTGCCAAAGGTTCGTCGTCAAGCGTGATGTTGTGCTTGTTGACGAAGGGGTCCTGACGCAGTTCGCCAAGGATCTCCATGCAGACGAAGCCTTCGGCGAGATACTGACGCTCCTTCGTTTGCGGCGCGTTCCACCAGCAGCGGCAATCGTTGAGGATATGCTCGTGCATCAGCGTGACGCCGAGTTGATCCGCGCCGATCGCCCCGGTCACCGTCATCACCTTGCCTGTGCGCACATGCGCCTCTGACAGTTCTTGTGTCATGACGGCTATCTCTTCCTGCCGCCGAAGCGGAAGTTGGCGGTGAAGATCCGGGTGTTGAGCCAGATCGCAACGAGAATGATCGCGCCGGTAACAATCTGCGTAAAGAACGGCGAGATATGCATGAGAATGAGGCCGTTACCGATGACCGCGATCGTCATGGTGCCGAGCACGGTGCCCAGGATCGTTCCGCGGCCCCCCATCAGCGACGTCCCGCCAAGCACCACCGCGGCGATGACCTGAAGCTCGAAGCCGACGGCCGCATTCGAGGAACCGGAGCCGAGGCGCGCAGCGATCAAGAGGCCGGCAAGGGCGCAGGCGACGCCAGCGATCATATAGACCGAAGCGATCACCCATTTCGCCGGCATGCCGACGCGGCGGGCAGCTTCCATGTTGGACCCGACAGCGACGACCTGGCGGCCGTATTTGGTCGAGGATATGACGACATAGCCGGCAACCGCGACCGCAACCGCGATCAGGGCAGGCATCGGAATACCCAGCAATTCGCCGCGGCCGAGCATGAAGAAGCCGGGAGCATCCTTGATCGGGATCGAATAGCCCTGCGTCAGATAGAGCGCCAAGCCGCGCAGGATCGACAGGCCGGCAAGCGTGACGATGAAGGCCGGAATCCCCTGATAGGCGGTGAACCATCCCTGCACGAAGCCGAGAAAAGCGCCGAAGAACAGCATCGCGATGACGACGAGAGGCCAGGGATAGCCCATCGCCAAGACGATGGCTGCGACCGCATTGACCAGGGCGACCTGCGAGCCGACCGAGAGGTCGATGCCGCCGGTTATGATCACCAGCGTCATGGCGACCGCGACGATGAGGATCGGCGCCGCCTGGCGGATGACGTTCAGAATGTTGCCGAGCGTCATGAAGGTATCGGTCGTGGCCGCGAAGAAGACGACGCAGGCCAGGAAGAAAAAGGCGATCGACAGGACCTGGGCGTTTTCCGAAAGGAAGTCTGCCGCCGGCGAGCCTTTCGCGCGTTCGGTGTAGGCCGTCATTGCTTGGCTCCTTCCCCGACGATCAGCTTGACGAGGTCTTCCAGATTGGTCTTGCCGATTTCGCGCTCGGCGACCTTGGTGCCTTCGTACATGACGGCAATGCGGTCGCAGACCCGGAACAGGTCCTGGAGGCGATGGGTGATCAGGATGACCGAGACGCCCTTTTCCTTGACGCGATTGATCAGCGCGAGCACGGCTTCGACCTCCGCCACGGCAAGCGCCGAGGTGGGCTCGTCCATGATCAGGACCTTCGGATTGAACGATGCGGCACGCGCGATCGCGATCGCCTGGCGCTGTCCACCCGAGAGCTGGGCGACCTTGCCGGTCAGCCGCGGAATGCGGATTTCCAGCGCGTCGAGCATCTTGCGCGCTTCGGCGAGCATGGTCTTCGTGTCGAGGAATGGTCCCTTGCTGATTTCTCGGCCGAGGAAGAGATTGCCGACCACGTCGATGTGGTCGCAAAGGCTCAGGTCCTGAAAGACCATTTCGATGTTGCGGTTGCGCGCATCTGCAGGTCCTGAGAACCGGACCTCTTCGCCTTCCAGGGTAATGGTTCCGCCATCGGGAATGTAGGTTCCCGAGATGACCTTCGTCAGCGTCGATTTGCCGGCGGCGTTGTCACCGACGAGGCCAAGGCATTCGCCGGGATAAATATCGAGGTCGACGCCGCGCAGCGCCTGGTGCGATCCGAACGTCTTGACGATCCCCTTGAGGGACACGCGGGGGCTGACACCGGTGCGGGAGGGCAAAGCCCCCCCGACACCAGCGACAGCGGGAGGATGCTGTCTTTCAGTCGTCATCATTTGAAGATCGCCCGATATGGCTCGACGTTGTCCTTGGTGACGATCGTTACCGGCACGGCGATGGTCTTTTCGACACTGCCGCCGTCAGAGACCTTCTTCAGAGCGTCGACGGCGGCGGCGCCCATTGCAGAAGGATCCTGCTGGATCACGGCGGTGACATAACCTGCGTCGATGCCGGCGATCGCCTGGGCGGTCAGATCCCAACCGAAGACCTTGACGCTATCCTGCTTGCTCTGGCTTTCGACCGCGGCGATCGCACCCATCAGGGCCGGCTCGCCGGTCGCATAGATCGCGGTCAGGTCGGGGTTGCCGGTGATCAGGTTCTCGGCTGCGGCGAGCGCGTTGTCCTGCACGTTCTGTCCATCGACGACGCCGGCCGAGCTGATGCCGTCGACATCCTTGATCGTCTTTTCAAATCCTTCCTGGCGAACGTTCTGGATGAACGAGTTAAGCGCGCCGACGACACCGATCTTGGCTTTGCCATCGGCGTTGGTCTTGATGTAGTCGAG
Organism: Ensifer sp. ZNC0028; assembly: GCF_000799055.1. Classification (NCBI taxonomy): domain Bacteria; kingdom Pseudomonadati; phylum Pseudomonadota; class Alphaproteobacteria; order Hyphomicrobiales; family Rhizobiaceae; genus Ensifer; species Ensifer sp. ZNC0028. Next base: position 8,571 of record NZ_JTLA01000096.1, on the reverse strand, counting down.
GAAGAACTTGCCCATGTCGGCGCCCGCCGTGGCGTTGTCGACGCCGATCTGCGCCTTCTGGGGGCCTTCCGGAAGGATTGCATCGATGGCAACGACGGGGATCCCGGCTTCGGCCGCCTGGTTGACCGCCGGCATGATGCCGTTGACGTCGATTGCGACGACGGCGATGCCATCGACCTTCTGCTGGATGTAGGTTTCGATCGCACTGTTCTGTGCAGCCGGGTCGTTGTTGGCATTGAAGATGACGAGCTTCGCGCCGGCAGCGTCAGCTGCCTTCTGCGCGCCTTCGTTCATCTGATTGAAGAAAAGCGCCTGCTGGTTGATTTGCACGAGTGCGAAAGTCTTTTCGGCGGCAAGGGCTGGCGAAAGAGCCGCGCCGAGGGTCGTCAATGCCGTAAAACCAAGCGTGGCGATTAAGGTCCTGCGTTTCAAATTCCAGTTCATGTTCTCATCCTCTGTTGGTTCTCCATTGCGTGATTTATCGTTTCGCCGGCGGAGCAACGGATTTCCGCACGACGATTTCGACTGGCAGGAGCTCTTCGACGAGAGCCTGCTTGCCCTGCCAGTTTGTTTCGAGAAGAAGGGAGAGGGCGCGCTCGCCGATCGCTCGGACCGGCTGGCGAATGGCGGTCATGGGCGGACCGAAAAGATGCAACGGGCCGACATCGTCGAAGCCGATGACAGAGACATCGTCAGGAACGGACACCCCCTGGTCACGGAAGACCTCGATCATGCCGATGGCGATTTCGTCCGAGCTGGCGAAGATCGCCGTTGCCGGGCGGCCTTCCTCGATGAAGCGTTTCGCCGCCTGCCGACCAAAGGTCACGGTGTAGTCGCCGGCGTATTTTGACAGCCGGAAATCTTCGCCGAACGCATCGCGCAGCGCCTGCTCAAGACCGTTGAAGCGCCGACGCGAACTGATCATCGCTTCGGGGCCACCGACGAAGAGCACATCCCTATGCCCGAATTCGGCCAGATGCCGGCCGGCGAGCGATCCGCCCATCTCGTTGTCGCAGAACAGCTTCGGTGCCTGGGCGCCCGGGACGTCTTCGTCGGCGATCACGACCTTGCCGGTGCGGTTTATCAAGGTGGCGAGTTGACCGTCATCCGGGTGGTTGGTGACGAAGATCAGGCCGTCGACGTGATTGCGTTCGATCAGTTGAAGATAGGCGACCTCACGACCGGCCCGGTTCAGGGTGGCGTAAAGCGAGACGGCAAGACCGCGGGTATCCGCCTCTTCTTCGACGGCTGCCACGAGCGTCGCGAAGAAGGGGTTGGCAATATCGGGAACGACAAGACCGATGGTATCGGAGCGACCGCGGCTAAGCCGGCGGGCATGCGGGTTGGGCTGGTAATTGAGGTCGCGGATCGCATCCGAGATCCGCTTCTTCGTCTCGAAGGGCAGGTCGAGCGAGCCGTTCAGCAGGCGCGACACCGTCGTTACGGAAACGCCGGCAGCTCGGGCTACATCCTTCAGACCTGTGACGCGTCGTGTGGTCACCTTGGCTCCATCCCTTGCCGTTGTAAACCGATTTACTAAAACGCTTTACAATAAGATTTCGAGTTTCATGTTCTGTCAAGAGACTTTCTCGGACGCGGCGGTGGCGCGCGTATCTGGCCACGGATTTGGGACGATTGGCGGCGGCGAAAAGACCGAAAGACCGATACCGTTTGCTCGTGAGAAAACAGCATCTTGGCGCCGCGAGGCGGGAACAAATCAGCGCCCCGATCGATTGAGCGATCATGGAAAACAAGGTTCTATTGGCGGCGGTAGTGCTGCTATCCCCCGCCGGTCTGGCCAATGCCCAGGCGCTTCAGCCAGAAACCATCGACCGTGCGTCGATCACGCCCACATCGCTGGAACGAAGGACCGAGACCTCGGACACGCCAGATCCCGCCATCGTCCGACTTCAGGTTCTTCTCGATCGGGCAGGGGCTTCGCCCGGCGTGATCGATGGTTTCGCCGGCGAGAATGTCGCCAAGGCGATCGCCGCCTTCGAGACCATGCAAGGCCTGCCCGCTGACGGAAAACTGGACGCCGACGTGATCGGGCGACTGTTGGAGCAGACGACGGTGGTCGAGCCCTATGTCCTCTCCGAGGACGACGTCAAAGGGTTGGTGGCTGAGATTCCCGAAGACTATTCCGAGCAGGCGAAGATGGATCATCTCGCATACACGAGCGTCGCCGAGAGGCTGGCAGAGCGCTTCCACATGGATATCGATCTCCTCAAGGCGCTCAATCCGATTTCAACGTTCTCGGTCGGTGATACGGTCTCCGTTGTGAACCCAGGGGCGCCGAGGCAAGGAACGGTCAAACGCATCGAAGCACACCGGCGCACCGGTCAAATCTTGGCGCTTAGCGCCGATGGTACGCTGATCGCGGCCTATCCGGCGACGATCGGCAGCCGGGAGACACCGTCTCCTTCGGGAACGCACAAGGTCAAAGGCGTCGCCCGAATGCCACCCTACGTCTACAATCCCAGGATCAACTTCAAGCAGGGCGACAACCGAAAGGTCCTGACCTTGCCGGGTGGCCCGAACGGGCCGGTCGGCACCGTCTGGATCGATCTCTCGAAGCCCACCTACGGAATTCACGGGACGCCGGAGCCTTCGATGATCGACAAGTCGGGATCGCACGGATGCGTTCGCCTGACCAACTGGGATGCGGAGGAGTTGGCGGCGATGGTCAAGCCTGGCGTCATCGTCAAGTTCGTCGACTAAGCTACCGAAGACGCCGGTGATCGTTCGCGCAATTCCCAAGTCACAACTTCAGCGGATGCGCGTCTGAACGCGCACGATGTTCATCTGAAGCTCGTGGCTGGTTGCGTATCTGCCGAGCACCTTGATCAGGCGCAGCTCTTCGGTCTTGTGAATACCGGTCCGCCGGCAATAATCCGCGACGTCCCAGATATGCTTGATCTGGGAGTTGTCGACTGTTCGAACATCCGTGTGTTTCATTCCGTGCCTCCCCTAACCCAACACAACGTTTGGAGGCCGGTTTGGTTCCGCCGAGATACGTTCCCGGCGGTTATCGCCTATGCGTGCCGAGCCATAGTGGATGAGCGACGGCTACAGGGTGCAGAGCGAGCGCGACGTCGGGGTCAGCCTCGAAACCTCGATCCTTCGCCAGCACTGGCTATCCATTCGAGGAAAGACCTCACTGGTCCATCTGACGTCGTTGCTCAACCGCTCCTGATGCCGTGAAAGGCCGTCCTCATCCTCATGCATTTCAAACCAGACAAACACCGTCTCGCCTTCACGGACGGGAAGCCGCGGGAAGGCGTTTGCGCTGCGTTCGGTGACGAAAGCCGCCTCGATGCGAGCGCCGGCTTCTTCGAGGATCGGCAGCGCCTCGGCGATGAAGAATGCGGCGAAACGGTCCTCCATGCCGGGGGCCAGCGAGCAGATGTTCACAGTGACGAGACCTTTGGTCGACCGTGCCTCCTTCTCCCTAGCAAGCTTGCGAGCAAACGGCTGTGTGCCGGCGACAGGCTTCAGCAGCAATACGTTGTCCGAGTTGAGCATCGTCTCGTTGGCTAGAGATCCATGCTCCTTCCAGACCGGCCCCGAATAAAACGCCGCCAACGCCTCCGTTCGCGTCTCCATATCCGCAAAGGACCGTACCCAAACGAAGGCGTCGGGATCACCGCAGTCGCGGAATTCACCTTCGACACGCATTCCAAGCGCTTCCTGCGGGTCGACGAATTCGCGGTCAAACAGATCGATAAGACGCTCCCTTCCGCCGGGATGAAGTCGGTAGCGGCGAAGTTCGTAAACGGCGTGCGGTTTCATGATTCCTCCAAAACAGGTCGATTGTCCTGTTTTTAATAACAGGTTGAGCGACCTGTTTTGTCAAGGCACTATCTGAATCGGATTTTCAGGTGACGGTCATGATCGAACACAAAAGAACCAACGACCCGCAAGCGGTGCGCCGCAGGATCGTGGATGCGGCCTACCAGGCCTTTGTCACACAAGGATACCTCGCGACGGGAATGTCGGAACTGCGCGCGAAGGCCTCCGTATCGGGGGGCGCCATGGCGCATCACTTTCCGGCCAAACGGGAACTTGGATTGGCCGTTATCCGCGACCGCGTTGCCGAGACGGTGCGGCAGACGTGGATCGAACCGCTGCATGCCTCCAGCGATACGCCTGCAGCAATCGATCAGATCTTCACCGAGATCATCAACGAACTCTCCGAGAACGGTTCCGTCTCCGGCTGCCCGCTGAACAATATGGCGATCGAAGTATCCAAGCACGATGACGAGATGCAGGAGGCACTGGGTGCGATTTTCGACGCCTGGGAGAAAGCGCTGGCGGCGCGATTCCACGAAGACATCCGCCTGAAACGCGTCGCCGACATTCAACCTAACAGTCTCGCGACCCTCATCATCGCCGCCTATTCCGGCGCCATGGCGATGGCAAAAGCCAGTCAGGACACGCGCCCGCTCGTGAACTGTCAGGCGGAGCTCGCAGCCCTTCTCGCGTCCAAATACGCCTAGGTCGGTCCGACCGATGCGCCCGCTTTCGGTTGGTGGTTCTGGCACCCTTTCGGCTTCCAAGCCAAAGGCCTTCATTCGAGATTCTTCGCAAATGTCGCCGGTGTGGGCGACAGGCCACAGCTCTAAATGCTAGAGGTGTTCATCGGGAAGGGGCACTCCAATAAACAGGAGACTTCTCGATGAGCAGAACAGCCATGAACGCCCTCGGACAACCGCTCCATTACAGCGGAAGTTCGACCGCATGGTTTTCCGCAACCGGCTCCGGGTCCACGCTCTACGGAACACCCGGCAACGACTCGATCTGGGGCGACAGTTCCGTCGATGTGACCATGTTGGGCGGCACGGGCGACGACATCTACTACCTCTATTCATCGGCGAACCGGGCTGAAGAGGCACCCGGCGAAGGGATCGACACGATCGATACCTGGATGAGCTACAGCTTGCCGGAGAATTTCGAAAACCTGACCGTCACCGGTGACGGCCGACACGCCTTCGGCAATGGGGCCGACAACATCATTACCGGTGGCTCCGGCAGCCAGACCATCGATGGACGCGCCGGCAACGACGTGCTGATCGGTTCCGGAGGCTCGGATACGTTCGTGTTCGGGCGCGGCAACGGCAGCGACCTTGTCGCCGATTTCAGTTCCAACGATACCATTCGCCTCGACGGATACGGGATCACTTCGTTCGACGAGTTGCTGGCGAATGCGGCCCAGGAGGGAAACGATCTCCGCCTCCATCTCGACGATGGCGAAAGCCTGGTCCTGGCCGATACGACAGCCGATGAATTGCAAGAAGGCCAGTTCCAGTTGAGCCTGGACCGATCCGGCCTGACGCAGACCTTCTCGGACGATTTCGACACGCTTCAGCTCATCGACGGTGCAAGCGGCGTTTGGGACGCGAAATACTGGTGGGCGCCGGAGGAGGGGGCGACGCTCTCGGAAAACGGTGAGCTGCAATGGTACATCAATCCGGGCTACGGGCCGACCGCATCCGCCAACCCGTTTTCGGTCGAGGATGGTGTTCTAACGATCACCGCAGAACGTGCACCGGAGGCGATCCAGTCCGAGATCGGCGGTTATGACTACACGTCCGGGATGTTGACGACCTATTCGTCCTTTGCCCAGACCTACGGCTACTTCGAGATGCGGGCCGACATGCCGGACGATCAAGGCGCCTGGCCCGCTTTCTGGCTGCTCCCCGCCGACGGTTCCTGGCCGCCGGAGCTTGATGTCGTCGAAATGCGCGGGCAGGACGCCAACACCGTCATCACCACCGCCCATTCCAACGAAAACGGCGAGCACACGATCGTCAGAGACGGCGCGCAAGTCGCCGATACCGACGGGTTCCACGATTACGGCGTGCTTTGGACGGAAGACGAGATCGTCTGGTACTTCGACGACACGGAGATCGCCCGCGCCGATACCCCAGCGGACATGCACGAGCCGATGTACATGCTCGTCAATCTCGCGGTAGGCGGAATGGCCGGTACGCCCGATGGCGATTTTGACGATGGGGCGGAGATGCAGATCGATTCCATCGCCGCCTATGCGCTCGACGACGACTGGCTGATCTAGACGGGCAAGAGACGAAGGGAGCCGGCAGCATCCACGCTGCCGACACCGACTGAGCCTATCTGGTAGTGAAGGGGAGCCGCAACGTTCCGCCGTTCCAGCTCCGCAACAGGGCTACTCCGCGATATGCGTGAGCCAATGGCGCGGCTTGTTGTCGGCGAGCTGAGCGACCTTATCGATCTTGTTGCTCATCACCCAGGCCATTGGCTGCTGGTGCAGCGGCAGCATGATGATCTCGTCCTTGACCATCTGCATTGCCTTGGTCTGCAGATCGAGCCGCTTCGTCCGGTCCATTTCCGTCGAGGCCTGGATGATCAGCTTGTCGATCTCAGGATAGCTCCAGCCGCCCCAGTTGAAGACGCCCGCCTTGTCGCTCCTCGTTTCGATCATCTGAAGCAGGATCGAGTAGCTGTCGAGCATCGGCTCGTTCGCCCAGCCGATGATGTAGACGTCCGACAGACCGCCCGTGCGCTTGGGCGCCTGTGCCGCCGTCGGGCCGATGTCGAGCTGCGGCTTGAAGCCGGCGCGGCTCAGCATGTTGACGATGCTCTGGCAAAGTTCCTCTTCGTTGACATAGGCCTCGTTCGTGCAGACGAGCGTGAAGGGGAGATCGCTGGCGCCGGCCTCGGCAAGCAGTTTCTTCGACAATTCGGGATCGTACGGTACGACCTTGTCCAGTGCCTCGACATATCCCGGGATCTCCGGCGCAACGATCGCACCCGCTGTCCTCGACTTGCCGCGCATGACCCGCTTCTGGATAAGCTCTGTGTCGAGCGCATGGGCGACGGCCTGGCGGACACGCAGGTCGTTGAACTTGTTGTCGACGCCGTCGGCCAGTTTCGGCTTGCGGTTGAAGCCCATCATGATGGTGCGAAGGTCCGTGCGCTCCATGACCTTCAGGTCCGGCTGCGCGAGAAGGCGTGGGAGATCCTGCGCCGGCGCATTCTCAGTGAAGTCTATCTCGCCTGACAACAGTGCCGCCACGCGTGTTGCGGCCGAGACGATCGGCGTGAACTCGATGCGATCGATGTTGGATTTCGCCGGGTCCCACCACTCGTCGTTCTTGACGAGAACGGTCTTGCTGTCGGGCGTGCGGCTTTCGAGCTTGAACGGGCCCGTACCGTTGGTGTGATAGGTTGCGTAGCCCTCGATCTTCTTGCCGACATCCGTCGGCTTCAGCGAGTTGTTGTCGGCGAGCCATGTGGCGTCGAAAATGTGGATGTTCGTCAGGTCGTTCAAGAGCAGGGGATAGGGGCCGGTCAGTTCGATATCGACGGTGCGGTCGTCGACCTTCTTCGCAGACTTGTAGGCCGGGAGGTTGCCCCGCAGCGGTGATGCCGGATCGCTAACCCGCGTCAGCGAGGCGATCACGTCATCGGCCGTGAAATCGGCGCCATTGTGGAACTTGACGCCCTCGCGCAGATGGAACCGCCAGACGGTGTCCGATACCGTCTCCCAGGAGGTCGCCAGGGCCGGCTCGATCTTGAGGTCGGCGTCAAAGCGCACGAGCCCCTCATAGACGTGATTGAGGAAGGACAGCGTGTAGCTGTCGCCATAGGAATAGGGGTCGAGCGAGTAGATATCGCGCGAAGAGCCCCATTTGAGCGTCTCCGCGTGAGCCGCCGCGGAAAGCGCCGTCGACATGGCGGCTGCGAGGATCAGTTTCTTGAGCATTCTGCTGTTCTCCTTTGTTGAGGTCACCGGTCCCCTTGAGCGGGAATCTTCTTTTTAAGAGGCAAGAACGGCGCACAGGCCGTCCGTCTCGCCGCCCGATGGGGGCGGCCAGTGGCATGAGCTATTGCTGGCGCGGGCATGACCTTCTCGGTCGTATCGATCCCCGCAAAGGCCCTCGAGGGCCTATGCGGGGATCTTGATCAACTGGCGTTCTTGGATGGCGATCCGCCCAAGCGAAAGCCTCCTGGCAATGCTTGAAGCGCCAGATCCTGTTGTCGATAGCGGTCGTTCGATGGCCAACGCTAGGCATCAACTCGAACAGGGACACATCTCTGCGCCGCTTTTGGATGCGGTTCAGAAAGCCAATGTTCGGCGTTGAAAGCGGGAATGGCGAGCGAATGAGGAGATGTCAGGCGTGCCGGCCCGGCGGTGCAGGCGGGTATGTTTGGTATCGCGAAAAGACGTGCGAGTACGCTGTCTTCTGAAGCCCTTGCATCAACCTGCTCCTCCCTAGCTCGTTGCTGCTAGGCGGCACCATCGCACGCCAAAAGTATTTGTCAACGTCTTTGTCGACAATATTGAATACGCTTATGGCGACAATCTAGACTGCAAACTGACCAGCCCGCTACGCTCGGCTGGAAAGCCACGAACGGTCAACTTGTCACTTTGCGATGAAGGTCTGCTCGCTGCCGCCGCAAAGACTGTCGATGCGGGCGCGAACGCGGGCGACGCCCTCGGCAATGCTCGTGCTTGGAATTGAAGAATATCCCATCCGGAAGTAGCGGCAGGGCTGGTCGCTTCGGGGGAAGAAGGGCGAGCCGGAT